>JBPCQW010000210.1:0-4633 GCA_050997715.1 Hassallia sp. | reverse complement strand
ACGTTGGTCACGACAGCTTCTATTGTTATAACCACAGCTTATGTTTTAGTGACGACAACTTCTGCATTCATAACAAAAGCTTTAACGTTAGTCACGACAACTTCTGTTTTAGTAACGACAGCTTATGTTTTAGTGACGACAGCTTCAATTTATATAACGACAGTTTATATTCTTGTAGTTCCCAGACTTAGGCACACCAAGATCCCCGACTTCTTAAAGAATTCGGGGATCTATATCGTTTAACTGCGATAATGACGAACTACTTCTGCAACTGACCAAGCTTGAGCGATCGCACCTCTGGGATGATGAGGTTCATCACCATCAAAAATTTCCGATATTGAGCCAATACAAGCATCATTAAGGAAGTGATCTAACAACGGTTGCCAATCAAAGGGCAGAGGTTCTTCTGGGTAAAAACGTTCCCAAGCGCGGATAAATGGACCAATTAGCCAACTCCAAACGGTGCCTTGATGGTAAGCGCGATCGCGTTGTTCTGGATTGCCTAAATATCTACCTATATATTCGCGATCGCTTCTATCGAGACTGCGAAGACCATAAGGAGTGAGCAAGCTAGATGTTGCTTTATCAAGTATCTCACGTCCCTGCTGTTGAGAAAACCCACAATGACGCAATGAAAGCGCTAAAACTGCATTTGGACGAATTTGAGAATTTCGGCGATCGTCTGGCTCAATTGTGTCGTATAAATAGCCTAGCTGCGGATTCCAAAACTTTTGTAGAGAAAATTGCACCTGTTTGGCTTGTTCAATATAACGTCGTGCTTGCTTAACTAACCGCGTTGATTCCGCTGGTGGTTGTTGTTCGCTCAAAATTTCTGCCCACCGAGAAGCCCAACATAAAGCCGAATACCACAGCGCATTGATTTCCACCGGCTTACCGCGACGGGGAGTTACAGGTTGTCCCCCAACCACCGCATCCATCCAGGTGAGAGCTTCACCACGAGTATCCCAACTAACCAGCCAATCAGTAGAATCAACATGGATATTATAGCGCGTACCGCCGACAAAGGCTTTGTGGATTTGCTGTACTACCGGATATTGTTCTGCCAAAAATTCCCAATCTTGAGTAGCTTCTAAGTAAAGTCCTAAAGTTTCAATCCCCCACAGCGCTGCATCGATGCTGTTATAAAACGGTTCCCCACCAACATCAGGAAATGCATTCGGGATCAAGCCATAATGACAGTAACGTCCAAAAGTTTCTAAAAGTCCTTTTGCCAGTTCAAAGCGCTGCGGAACCAACGCTAAACCCGGTAAAGCAATCAAAGTATCGCGTCCCCAGTCATTGAACCAATGATAACCAGCAATCACAGTCGGTCCAGCAATTGAGGCTCGATAGACGATAAATTGATCGCTTGCTCGTAGTAATTTTTGCCACGTTGGAGATGGGGGAGTAGAGACGCGATTAATCGCGTCTGTACAAGAGTGGGGGGATGAGGAAGATATTGCTCCCTTGTCTTCCCCCTCTCCCCCTCCTCCCGATGCAAAAATCTGCGAAAGCCTCTCCTGCTCTGCTTCCAAAGCTTCTGCAAAGGTTTCTGAAGTTAGGATATCTGACGTGGGTTCGGGAAAACCTACTCGTGCTTCTAGAATGACTGTATCTCCGGGATTAAGAGCGACTGTTAAATAACCAGGACTGAAGAAGTCTTCGCGATCGCCTAATCCCCGCTGCGTCTCTTCTAACAATTGATAATTCCAATACCAAACGGTGTCTGATTGGTAATTTCCTTCAGTCCAGCGCAAATGCCAAGGTGTGCCGAAGTTGCCGGAATTTATCGCTTGCAGACACACTTGCTGTTGTCCTAGCATTTGGGAAAAGTGTAATTCTTCTGTTGCTTTTTGTTGATGATGAAAATCGCGATCGCCTATCAAAAGTCGCAGCCTTAAAATCGCCGCATCCTTACCCTCATAACGATAGTGAATCAAAATGCGATGGCTGAAAGAGGACGGGGGGACAAGGGGACATGGAGACAAGGGGACAACAGAAGTATCCCTAATTTCTCCTTGTCTCCCCCTCTCCTTGTCTCCCCCTCTCCCCATTCCCTACCATAAGGCATGATCAATTGTCTGCTTAACTGCCAGTCATCCTCACCCCAAATCCATTTTGGGACTGGGTTAATATCAAAAGAGCGTTGCAATTTATATCCAGTTGGCTCAACTTGACCAGTACCCCAAAAATTTGTCCCTAGTGCCACTACCCGTCCCAGTAGTTCCAGACTAGCTTCTAGGTGCGAAAACAACAGGGTACGACCCGAAGGTGGACTCGTAGCCGCAATCAGCCAGCCGTGATAAGTGCGTGTGCGGACATCAGAAACTGTACCACTGGCAAAACTTCCCATGCCATTGGTCAGCAACCATTCTCTTGTATCTAAATCGTTCATTGGACATCTCAAAATCGTTATGACTATGATATAGTCGTAACAGATCGTAATTAAAACTGTGACAGCTCTTAAGGGTGAGTTTTAACGCTCTCCAAATTACTAAGCTGATAGACAAATATAAGTTCCAGGAGAATTAAGTAAATGCCCCTCACTTATTCAGCAGAAGGATGCCTTCGGGTAGGTCAACAGGCTCCCGACTTTACAGCAACCGCTGTGGTAGACCAGGAATTTAAGACAATTAAATTGTCGGAATATCGCGGCAAGTATGTTGTCGTGTTTTTCTACCCTCTAGACTTTACCTTTGTTTGCCCCACAGAAATCACAGCATTTAGCGATCGCTACGAAGAATTCAAGAAACTGGACACCGAAATTCTTGGTGTATCCGTTGATAGCGAGTTTTCCCATCTTGCTTGGATTCAGAGCGATCGCAAGTCTGGTGGTGTCGGGGATCTCAACTATCCTCTAGTATCTGATATCAAGAAAGAAGTTAGCGCAGCTTACAACGTTCTTGATCCAGCAGCAGGTATTGCCTTGCGTGGTCTGTTCATCATCGATAAAGATGGTGTCATTCAGCACGCTACCATCAACAACCTAGCTTTTGGTCGCAGCGTCGATGAAACTCTGCGGACATTACAAGCAATTAGACACGTCCAGTCCAACCCCGACCAAGTTTGCCCTGCTGGTTGGCAACCCGGAGACCAAACAATGGTTCCCGACCCAGTGAAGTCCAAAGTGTACTTTGCCGCTATCTAGATTTCGCTAAGAAAACAAAACTCCATCCGCAGCGTCTTTAGTTGGGACACAATACATAATAACCACAGATGAACACTCTTATAAACACCCAAGATAAATTAATTGGTGTTAAGTTCGGTGTCTATCTGTGGTTTTATTGTAAAGGAATGGTTATTAGTTAGTAGAATATCCCCGACTTCTTTAAGAAGTGGGGGATATGAAAGTCTATAATTTTCCTAAATGAAATAATAATTACTTACAAGAGACAAGATAATGCTAACTTCAAATGATTTTAGTGGTTTATTTAACGAGCGCTTCTTCCGCAACTTTTTGCCAATTCCAGCAACAAATAAGCTTTTTTTGGGAGTAGCAACACCAGATTTTCAACTACCAGATATTACAAATGGGACATTAGTAAAATTATCAAATTATAAAGGTAATCAACCAGTATTACTTGCCTTTACACGCATCTTCACCGAAAAGCAATATTGTCCCTTTTGCTTTCCTCACATCAAAGCTTTGAATGAGAACTACGAGCAATTTCAAAATCGCGGTATAGAAGTTTTGATGATTAGCAGTACCGACGAACGGCAAAGTCAAATAGTTGTTAAAGATTTAAAGTTAAAAATGCCCTTGTTAAGCGACCCTAGTTGCCGCATCTTTCATACATATCAAACAGGGCAAGCATTAGGCGCACCTTTGCCAGCGCAGTTTGTATTAGATAAAGAAGGTAGACTACGCTATCGGCATTTATTTTCATTTTTGGATCATAACGCCAGCATTGAAACATTGTTAGAGCAGTTTAATTAATCGTAGTAATCGCGAAGAGCGATTCTTAAATATACAAGACTTTTAAGCACACAAGAGTGCTTACTACGTTAGATTTTTTCCGGTAGCTCTACACCTTATAATTAAGCTTGGCTATACTGTGAGGTTTTATCATGCTCAAGCTGTATCACACAGCGATTTCGCCAAATTCGCGCCGTGTCTGGATTACCTTGCTGGAGAAAAAAGTTGAGTTTGAACTCGTAGAGGTGAAACTTGATGGCGAACAGTTAAAACCGGAGTTTTTAGCGCTTAACCCCTTTCATCACATTCCAGTTTTGGTGGATGACGACTTTAATTTAATAGAATCCTTGGCAATTCTAGACTATTTAGAGGCAAAATATCCCACGCCTGCAATGTTGCCTAAAGATGCAAAGGATTTAGCAATTGTACGAATGGTCGAGCTGGTAACTGTTAATGAATTATTACCTGCGACAACTCCACTGTTTCCAGTGATGTTAGGCTTACCTGGAGATCCAGAAAAAGTTGAACAGGCAAAGCAGAAAGCGTCAACAGTACTGAAGTTGTTTGAAAATTTACTTGATAATCGCCCTTATTTTGGCAGTGAAAATCTAACTCTTGCCGAACCTGTGGCTGGCACTATAGTACCCTTATTGGCAGGGCTTGGTGTCTCTTTGAGTGATTGTCCCAAATTGAGCGCTTGGTGCGATCGCTTGATAG
>JBPCQW010000183.1:0-17840 GCA_050997715.1 Hassallia sp. | reverse complement strand
CAAACCCTGAGAGGCGTGGGGGAAGTCGTGGTTAGGTGGATGGTGCTTTTTCGTTTGCAAAAAAAAAAAAAAAAAAGCCCCAGTACAGGTGCCCCAACGCGAAGTTGCAACCCTTCTTCCAGCGATGGGAGGGTTGAAAGGAACGAAGTGAGAGGGTTTACTGGGAGTACAAAAGTTGCAACCCTTCTTCCAGCGATGGGAGGGTTGAAAGATATTTGAAACTGAGATTAGTTTTGGGTTTCAGTAAGTATTAAATTTAGGGGTGGGTTGAAAGCAAGTCCTTTTATCCGCTTGTTTGAATTGTTCTGTATGATAATTACAGAGTGTATTATCTTAGCGACATTAATTTGTCACCATTAAATGAGCGACACCTAATTTGTCACGACGACAACTAATCTGGCTCAATGACAACAATTTGTCGCCGACGACAGATAATTAGTCACTGTACAATTTAAGTAGAAATCGTAGCCAATAAATCACAAATTTTTAATAGTGCGGATAAAAGGACTTGAACCTTCACTCCTTTCGGAACTAGAACCTAAATCTAGCGCGTCTGCCAATTTCGCCATATCCGCATCAGTTTACTAGATTACCACAACAAATCATCTGTGGCAATAGGGAATGGGGGACAAGTAGACAAGGAGGACAAGGGAGGCAAGGGGATAAGGGGATGAAAAATTAATTCCTTTCCCCTTTCCCCTTTTCCCCTCCTCAAATTGCCCAATTCCCAATTTTCAATCAAATCACACCAACACGAGGTAGACGATGTTTGAATCCGCAGAGAATTTCCCAAGAAATGGTGTTTAATTGTTCTGCCCAATCGTCAGCGGAGATTTTTTCTTTTCCCTCTTCCCCAAGTAAGGTGACTATTTCGCCTTCTTGTATATTTGGTAAAGTGCTGACATCAAGCATTAACTGATCCATTGTAATTGCACCAATCTGCGGCACTCGTCTGCCTTGAATTAATACTTGCATTTTGCCGGAGAGACTCCGAGGAACTCCATCAGCGTAACCAATACCGACGACGGCTAGGCGCATTTCGTGTGGGGCAATAAATTGATGACCGTAGCTGACACCAGTGCCGGCAGCGATGGTTTTGATGTGGGTAACTCGCGCTTTTAATTGTAAAACGGGCTTTAAGTCGAGACGCGATCGCAAGTGAACAGCTGGCGAAAGTCCGTATACAGCTAACCCCACACGCACCATATCATAATGTAAAGCCGGATCTGTAAGAGTGGCGGCTGAATTTGCCAAGTGTAAACTAGGTGGTTCTATTCCCAAAGCTTTAATTTGGGCGATCGCTTCCGAGAATCGTTGATGCTGTTGTATCATCACTTGCGGATCGAGACTATCTGCGGTTGCCAAGTGAGAATAAATGCTTTTTATTTCTAAATGAGGCAAAGAATGCACTAACTGGACAAACTCACCTGCTTGCTGCCAATTCGTACCTAATCTAGACATTCCCGTGTCTAGTTTGATGTGTACCGGGATGGAGTCAGTAAAATTAATCGCTTCTAAAGTGTCGGAAAATATTAGTGCTTGCTTAGGGCTGCACAGTGTCGGCTGAAGTTTCCAATGAGCGATCGCGTGGATTTGCTCTAATGTATGAGTTGCTCCTAAAATCAAAATCGGAGCTTTAATTCCAGCTTCGCGCAATTGAATTCCCTCTGGAACTGTTGCGACTCCTAACCAACTTGCCCCCGATTGTAAGACTGTCTGAGCAACTGTTACAGATCCATGTCCATAAGCATCAGCTTTCACCACTGCCATTAACTCAGTACGCGGTGATAACAAACTTCGCAACTGATGTACATTAAAAGACAAAGCACCTAAATCAATTTCCACCCAAGCGCGTTGCGAGAACCACGCATAAGTGTCGCACTGCTGATTTTCCACTACATGAGAAGTTTGCTTGCGACTTAACATTTTTACTTTCTCCTATCACACCACTTCGATAGATACTTCTGACTATCTAGTTATTCCACGACTAAAATCAATTATCAGATTTAATCCCTGAAGTTTACCTTTCGTTACTTAATTGGCACTAGCTGATAATTTAATGCTGGCAAAGTTAAATAAAGGATCATTTTTTTACTCCCCCACTCCCCCACTCCCCCAATGCCCACTCCCCTACAAAGACTTATCAAAAATCTCGAAATTATGTCGGAAGTATAATTTATTCTCATCTTCAAAGCCGAGTATAATTGTGTTAATATATGTAAAACTAATACATTGAGCGCTAATCAATGGGGAAGGTTTTAGTCCTTAACGCCTCTTACGAACCGCTCAACATCACAAGCTGGCGTCGTGCGGTGATTTTGTTGATCAAAGGCAAGGCAGAGCGGGTGGAACACAACGGGAAATTCCTTTATTCGGAGTTTCCGCTACCAACTGTGATCCGCTTGCGCCATTATGTGCGCGTTCCCTACAAGGAAATTCCTCTTACTCGCCGAAATATCTTGCATCGTGACGGTCACACTTGTCAATACTGCGGTTACACAGGAGATGAGTTGACGCTAGACCACGTTTTACCGCGATCGCGTCGTGGTGGCGATACCTGGGATAACATTGTTACAGCTTGTGTCCGCTGCAATGTTAAAAAAGGCAGTCGTACGCCTCACGAGGCTAACATGCCTTTGCGTCATCCGCCCAGACAGCCTTATAGCAGCCTCTACTTTGAGGTCAGCAAACATCTTAAAAGTGGACTACACCAAGAGTGGCAAAAATATGTCATAGGACTTTGATAATTATTTTTCCTTTATAAAGTACAGCAGTCGGAAGAAAGCAAGTTTTTATGTTGCATAAAAAGCAGCACATAAATTTTAACTTTCCTTTCGCGGGTGGCTGCAAACTATTCTGAAGATAACGCCGCATTCAAGCTTTATCAATAAGATTTTGCCACCTAATCTGCTAAAGTTGCCTGCGAAAATCAAGTGCGAACCTCACAGGCTTTTAATTATACATCAAAGTTACACCAAGTAACTAAAATACGCTCTAAATGAGCGCAATATTGTTACGACTTAGAGGTTGTTTGAAAAGTCTAAATTATTACTTGCCTCTGCGACTAAAAGTCGCGGCTACACATACAAAACCCGCCTACGCGGGTTATAAAACTCGATTTGATGCTAGTCCAGGCAGGTGGACTTAGCCTGTGTAGTAGCGAATTATATTCGCCCAAAACTTTTCAAACATCCTCTTAGGCAACATACTTGTAAAACTCTTATTCCTTCTTTTTCAAAGACGCTTCTGTTTGAGAAAGACTGCTTTTTGCAGTTCGTCCTGTCCGTGAAGGACTGGGTAAGTTTTAATTGTTAATCAAACATTAGCCCGTTTTTGTGGAAAAATAATTGTCAAGTCTGCTTTTGGCGGAAAGTAAAGACTAGTATACATGGATGAAAATTAAAAATTAGTAAGCTCGAAAGTTATGATCTGAGACTTTTTGCCCTCGAACTTTCCGCAAAATTAAAAAACCCTGTATTTTGAGTTTGTGGCTCATTTTCATCTATGTGTACTAGTAAAATCTAAAGCATAAATGTTGAAAATTTTTCCCTATCATAAGTTATAATTATTTTCTTATGAAAGATTAATATTGACGATTAGCCTAGGAAAAAAATCAACTTAGAGACACAGTGCTAGCCTGCAAAAATTTTGCGAAGATCGTATGGGTGTGGCAAAACCAATAAATGAGTAGTTGTATTTATATAACAAATAAATTTAAATCAAGCCTCACACTCACAAAAAAAGTTGTTTATGCAATTAAATTCTCCCCTTACTCACTTGAAAAGCTTGTCATTGACTTCGCAAGTCAACCCAGATGAATTGGAAATAAACCAAGAAGCGATTGAGCTTCCAATCACAAAGCCGTCCTTTGTTACAAGTGACGGGAATAATTCCTTTGCTGGACGTAATTGCCAGCTAAATCAGAAGTCAGAAGAGTTGCGTCATACTCTTACAGCGCACCGACACGATCGCCAGCTAGTAATTCTACAAGATTTTCCTGACCCTGATGCTCTTTCTTGTGCTTGGACTTACCAGTTAATTGCCCAGCAGTACGATATAAAATGTGACATCATTTATGCTGGCACACTCTCGCACCAAGAAAATATTGCCTTAGTCAAGCTGACAGGTTTGCCGGCACAGCGTTGGTCAGTGCAAACCCTGAGAAGCAAAGATTTGTCATCTTATCAAGGTTTCGTCTTAATCGATAACCAAGGAACGACTAGTCAACTATTGCCGGTAGTGCAGCAGGCAGGAATGCCACTAGTAGCGGTAATTGATCATCATAGTTCACAAGGGGAACTAAAATCAGAATTTGTTGATATCCGTCCTTTTGTGCGAGCGACGGCAACGATTTTTACGCAGTACTTACAAGCGGGACTCTTGAGCTTAGATAATGGCACAAATCAGCATATAAAATGCGCTACTGCCTTGATGCATGGCTTGCGATCTGATACAAATCGTCTGATGCAAGCGCAAGAAGAGGACTTTATGGCAGCTGCGTATCTAAGTCGATTTTGTGACGCACAATTGCTGAATGCCGTATTACAGGCAAATCGTTCCAAGCCTGTGATGGATGTGATTGAGCGATCGCTAAAAAATCGCATCGTCAAAAACAACTTCTCAATAGCTGGCGTAGGTTATTTACGCTACGATGACCGCGATGCCATCCCCCAAGCGGCTGATTTTCTGGTGACAGAAGAAAACGTGCATACCGCTGTAGTTTACGGCATTGTTCACGACGAAGATGAAGAACTCGAAGTAGTTGTCGGTTCTTTAAGAACTAGCAAACTTACCTTAGACCCGGATGAGTTTATCAAAGAAGCCTTTGGGCAAGATAGCAGCGGACGCTTCTTTGGTGGTGGGAGAACCAGCGCAGGGGGTTTTGAAATTCCAATGGGTTTCTTATCTGGATGCAACGAAAATTCTGCCTATGCGAAGATGAAATGGGAAGTCTTCGATGCCCAAATTAAGCAGAAGTTGTTGCGGTTGGTGAATCCTAAAGATAATTTAATTCAATCTGAGTAGGGATAGTTGGAGCGTGGATAGGGGTTAGTGGATAGTAAAATAATCAACAACACTCCAACGCTCCAACTAAGAACTTGTGGAACTGTATTTAATTCGTCACGGTATCGCCGAATCGGGTGGATCTGATATTACGGATGAAGAGCGATCGCTTACCAAAGAAGGGCGACAAAAAACAGAAAAAATTGCCCAACGACTGAAAACGTTGGGTTTACACTTTGATTTGATCGCCACCAGTCCCTTAGTACGCGCTCGCCAAACCGCAGAAATCCTCATCGCCACCGGATTAAGTTTGCAGATGGAAGAATGCACCCACCTTGGGTTTGATGGCGATATTCATCATTGGCTTGTGGACTGGTTGGAACCGAGAAATTATTCACCGCAAACGCAACTTGCGCTGGTTGGACATGAACCTTGTTTGAGCGAATGGGCGTCCATTCTCCTTTGGGGTGATGCCAAAGGAGGTTTAGTCCTGAAAAAAGCAGGTATGATCGGAATAAAACTACCAGAAAAAGGCTCATCTCTGGGTCGTAGTCAGATGTTTTGGTTGACACCACCCAAGTACTTGCTATAACGGTTTCTTTATAGTTTTCAAAGAACTATGGTTACAAGAGATACTGTTATGGTAATGACAATTTCTGGTAAGTTAACCTGAGCAAAACTTTCAAAAAACAGATGGTGGTGCCATGATGGTGTGCGAATATAAGCCCGGTTTGGAAGGCATTCCCGCCGCAGAATCCAGTATCAGCAATGTTGACGGGCAAAAGGGAATACTAGAATATCGTGGCATCAGAATTGAGGAACTAGCAGAAAAAAGTACATTTCTGGAAACTGCTTATTTGTTAATCTGGGGTCAGTTGCCCACGTCAGAAGAACTAAAAGAGTTTGAGCATGAAGTTCGCCACCACAGACGGATAAAATACCGCATCCGCGACATGATGAAATGCTTTCCAGAAAGCGGTCATCCGATGGATGCTCTGCAAGCCTCAGCCGCAGCTTTAGGCTTGTTTTATTCGCGCCGCGACTTACATAACCCTATCTACATTCGGGATGCAGTGGTTCGCTTGTTGGCAACCATTCCGACAATGGTAGCAGCGTTTCAGTTAATGCGAAAAGGTAACGATCCGGTGCGTCCTCGCGATGACCTGGATTACTCCGCTAACTTTCTCTATATGTTGAGCGAGAAAGAACCCGATCCGCTAGCGGCGCGAATTTTTGATGTCTGCTTGATACTTCATGCCGAGCATACAATGAATGCTTCCACCTTCAGCGCGAGGGTGACAGCTTCTACCCTAACTGACCCTTACGCTGTGGTTGCCAGTGCAGTCGGAACCTTGGGAGGACCTTTGCACGGTGGGGCAAACGAAGAAGTAATTCAAATGTTAGAAGAAATTGGCTCGGTAGCGAAGGTGCGTCCCTACTTAGAAGATTGTCTGCAACGCAAAGCCAAAATTATGGGCTTTGGACATCGTGTTTACAAAGTGAAAGACCCGCGAGCCACGATTTTGCAAGACTTAGCACAGCAACTGTTTGCGAAGTTCGGCAGTGACAAGTACTATGATATCGCCGTCGAGATGGAACGGGTGGTAGAAGAGAAACTCGGTCACAAAGGAATTTATCCGAATGTTGACTTTTATTCTGGTTTGGTGTATGCCAAATTAGGAATTCCTACAGATTTGTTTACACCAATATTTGCGATCGCTCGTGTTGCCGGTTGGTTAGCTCACTGGAAAGAACAACTAGCAGAAAATCGCATTTTCCGTCCTACCCAAGTTTACAACGGTCTGCACGAAATTGCTTATACCGTCATTGAAGAGCGTTAACGGGTAATGGGGAATGGGCAGAGGGGGAGATGGTGGAAAAGAAGAATTATTTTCCTTGTCTCCCACTCCCCCACTCCCCCACTCCTCCACTCCCCCACTCCCCCACTCCTCCACTCCTCCAATGCCCTCAATCATTACCATAGGTAAAACTTCTCATCAGGTTAACGAGGGCAAAAACCATCCGACGATATACTAGGCATGGGAATTAGCAACAAATCTTCAATCAAGCGTCAACAAAAGCAGAATTATTAATGGAAAAATTTACAAATATTAACTCAAATTAATAGTTGTAAATGACTAAGACTCAATGACTTCAACAACGGAAAAATGAATCCAGGAATTGACCTCCAAGGAACTTTTATTAAATCCCTCATGGATTTGGGGCTACCACCCGGTACAGCCAAAGCAATTTGGATGCCCCTGCCGATGATATTGATGCTCATTGGGGCAACAGTTGGTGTGCTGGTTTGTGTTTGGCTAGAAAGGAAAATTTCCGCAGCCGCACAGCAGCGAATTGGACCTGAATACATAGGACCTTTAGGTTTGTTGGCTCCTGTAGCCGATGGTCTAAAGCTGGTATTCAAAGAAGATGTTGTACCGGCTCAGGCTGACCCCTGGCTGTTTACCCTCGGTCCAATCATCGTTGTGTTGCCAGTATTTCTGTCATATTTGATTGTGCCTTTTGGACAGAATATCCTGATTAGCAATATTGGCACAGGAGTCTTTTTGTGGATCGCTTTATCTAGCATTCAGCCGATTGGCTTGCTGATGGCTGGTTACGCCTCAAATAACAAATACTCCCTCTTAGGGGGGTTGCGGGCAGCAGCGCAATCGATTAGTTATGAAATTCCTTTGGCGTTATCGGTGTTAGCGATCGTCCTGATGTCTAACAGCCTCAGCACCGTTGATATTGTCAATCAACAATCTGGTTACGGTATCTTGGGGTGGAACGTTTGGCGGCAACCCGTCGGTTTTGTCATATTTTGGATATGTGCCCTAGCCGAATGTGAAAGATTGCCCTTTGACTTACCCGAAGCCGAAGAAGAACTAGTAGCAGGTTATCAGACTGAATATTCTGGGATGAAATTCGCCCTGTTCTACCTAAGTTCTTATGTCAACCTGGTGCTTTCTGCCTTGCTAGTATCAGTTTTATACCTGGGTGGCTGGGATTTTCCCATTTCACTTAACTTGATTGCCAGTTGGGTCGGAGTCAGCGAAATTAATCCCGTATTGCAGATTATAGATGCCTCATTAGGCATCACCATGACCTTACTTAAGGCTTACTTCTTAGTCTTTCTCGCAATTCTGTTGCGCTGGACAGTGCCACGGGTTCGCATTGACCAATTGCTAGATTTAGGATGGAAATTCTTACTACCAATTGCTTTGGTTAACCTTCTATTAACCGCAGCCTTGAAACTAGCCTTTCCCGTTGCTTTTGGCGGCTAAACCAATTTTAGATTTTAGATTTTGGATTGATTCTGAAATCTAAAATCCAAAATCCAAAATCCAAAATTGAAGAGAGAGAAACACAAAATGTTAAAGTTCCTAAAACAAGTTGGTGATTACGCCAAAGAAACGGTACAAGCGGCTCGTTACATTGGTCAAGGTTTGTCTGTCACCTTCGACCACATGCAACGGCGTCCAGTAACCGTACAGTATCCTTACGAAAAACTGATTCTTGGGGAGCGGTTTCGCGGTAGAATTCACTTTGAATTTGATAAGTGTATTGCTTGCGAAGTCTGTGTCCGTGTTTGTCCAATTAACCTGCCTGTAGTTGATTGGGAATACGACAAGGCAAGCAAAAAGAAAAAGCTCAACCACTACAGCATCGACTTTGGAGTTTGTATCTTCTGCGGTAACTGCGTGGAATATTGCCCAACTAACTGTTTATCGATGACAGAAGAGTATGAGCTTTCCACATACGATCGCCATGAATTGAACTATGACAGCGTGGCTCTAGGTCGTTTGCCTTACAAAGTTACAAATGACCCAATGGTAACACCGCTACGCGAACTGGTTTACTTACCTAAAGGCGTGATGGAACCTCACGGTTTGCCAGCAGATGCACCCCGCGCCGGTGCCCGTCCAGAAGACCTTGTGGAACAGGAAAAATCATAATGTTAGTGGTTAGTTGATAGTGGTTAGTTGAATAACTAAGAACCAAAAACCAATAACTAACAACCAACAACTAACAACTAATAACCAACAACTAACAACCAACAATCAACCGACAGAGGACAAAAAACAGTGAATCTAGCGGAAGGAGTACAAATAGTTTCCTTTGGCATACTGGCGGTGATGATGGTAGGGTCAGCGCTTGGTGTAGTGCTGTTCTCAAGCATTGTCTATTCTGCCTTTATGCTGGCAGGCGTTTTTATTAGTATTGCTGGCTTGTATCTCTTGCTTAATGGTGACTTCGTAGCCTCAGCGCAATTGCTAGTTTACGTCGGTGCGGTGAACGTGCTGATTTTGTTTGCCATTATGTTGGTAAATAAACGGGAAGATTTTGTGCCGTTTCCCAACGCTTGGATACGTAAAGCACTAACGGGGCTAGTCAGTATAGGATTGTTTGCCCTGTTGAGTACGATGGTCTTAGCGACACCTTGGAGTTACTCAACTCCTGTTGTTGGTGGTGAAAGTTCTACCGTTTTGATTGGTGAGCATTTCTTTACTGACTTTTTGCTACCTTTTGAACTCGCTTCTATTTTGTTGCTGATGGCAATGGTGGGAGCAATTATTTTGGCGCGTCGCGAGTATTTGCCTGAGCCGATATCATCTGGATTGCCGCAAACCATTTTAACTTTGCCAGAACGCCCCAGAGAACTAGTATCGACTGGTACTAGTACTGACTCAGATGGTACTGATACTTATCGTGGTGGTTCTCGTCGCGAATAATCAAAGAGGGGCAATGGGACTTTCTTGACAAGGAGACAAGGGGACAAGGAGGACAAGGAGGACAAGGGGGAAAGGGGAAAGGGGAAAGGGAAAAGGAATAAAAAGCTTTTTCCATTACCCATTACCCATTACCCATTACCCATGCCCCATGCCCATTAACAACCAACGACTAACAACCAACAAACAAATTCATGCAACTCCAGTACTTTTTATTACTAGCAGCGGCTTTGTTCTGTATTGGCATCTTTGGCTTAATTACTAGCCGTAACGCCGTGCGGGTGCTGATGTCGATTGAGTTGATGCTAAATGCTGTTAATCTGAACTTAATGGCATTTTCCAACTTTATAGACTCAACATTGATTAAAGGTCAGGTTTTCACAGTATTTGTGATTAGCGTGGCAGCTGCTGAAGCGGCAGTTGGTTTAGCGATCGTGCTTGCCATTTATCGCAACCGCGATACTGTCGATATGGAGCAGTTTAATCTCCTGAAGTGGTGATATTAAGTGCAACTCAAGCAAGTAATCATTGCTTATAAGGCAAGAGACCCCCAAAGCAAACGCTGGGCTGAAATCTGTGCCAAGCAACTCGAAAACCGCCAATGCCATGTTTTGATGGGACCCAGTGGACCAAAAGACAATCCTTATCCGGTGTTTTTGGCTTCTGTAGGGCAACCAATCGATCTGGCTGTGGTACTTGGCGGTGATGGTACTGTTTTAACTGGTGCAAGACATTTAGCCCCAGCTGGTATCCCAATATTGGCAGTGAATGTGGGAGGTCATCTGGGGTTTTTAACTGAGTCAGTGGAAGAATTTCAGGATACGGAGAAGGTTTGGGATCGGCTGCTGGAGGATCGCTATGCTATCCAGCGACGTATGATGTTACAAGCTGCGGTGTATGAGGGACATGGGACAAATATTGAACCTGTTACCGAACGCTACCTGGCTTTGAATGATATGAGTATTAAACCTGCTTCTGCCGATCGCATGATCACTTCAATTTTAGAAATGGAAATTGATAGTGAAATTGTCGATCAGTATCAAGGAGATGGTTTAATTCTGGCTACTCCCACCGGTTCCACTGGTTACACCGTTTCTGCCAATGGTCCGATTATGCACGATGGTATGGAAGCGATTACCATCACTCCCATTTGTCCAATGAGTCTTTCTAGTCGTCCTTTGGTATTACCTCCTGGTTCCGTTGTCAGCATCTGGCCCTTGGGAGATTATGAGTTGAGTACCAAACTCTGGATGGATGGGGTTTTAGCTACTTCGATTTGGCCAGGACATCGGGTTGATGTGCGGATGGCAGATTGTCGCTCTAAATTTATTATTTTGCGGGAAAATTATTCCTACTATCAAACGCTACGAGAGAAATTACTGTGGACGGGGACAAGGATTCGCTACAGTAATAATAGTCACCATAATTGATAGAGGTGTTGAGCGATCGCATTTAGCCTATAGAAAAAATATGCGATCGCTTAACACCTCACTACTATAATCGCCAAACTTGCTTGAGAACATCAATCAAATTTTGCTGTCGTCGCTCAATAACTGCCGATGTCCATTCGTCTTCTTGCAACACTTGAGTAGTTAGCGCAAAAGGTGAAACACCTATTTTAGTAGTGAAATACTTATCCTTTTTCTTCTTAAAGTCATAGTTTTGCGCTTCACTATTTTTCCTCCGAGATAGCAAAACTAAGTTTCCTAAACTATGCACATACTTCTCGCGTTCTTGGTCGGTAAACTTACTTACCCAAACACTATCATCAGCTGGATTTTGCGGAAGAACATGCTCAACACTAATTGTCGGAAATTCATAAGTAGCTTCGCCATTTGAAAGGGCAGCATCTAAACGAAGTAAGACAAAGAGACGAATTTTAGAAATTAAATATAGGTCATCATTGATAACCTTAATAATATTACGTCGTTCTTCTATTGTCAGTTGAAGTGGTGAATCTTCTGCATACAGATTTGCCCCCTTTTCAATTGCCAAAAGCAATTTACCGTAACGTTCAATGCGCTCATTAATATTAACCCGTTGAATCATTATCCCTGCTGCAAGGCGTTCTAAAGCAGTAAAAAAACGCAACAGTTCATCAGAATTGTTATATTGTTGCGCTAGGTAGAGAATTGCTGGTGGTATCCAATCAGAATTATCTAGCTGCTTTAACCAGCCAAATAGGTTATTGATTTTATTTGCACATTTAGTATGTCGATAATTTTGTTTGCTAATATCGAAATACGAATTGGCATAAGGGCATAGTATTTCATCGATAAAATTTTCTGGATTATTTGTCGGTTTAATATATAGACGAAATTCTTTGAGAATGCTTTCCTTTGGCTTTGATTTTCTGTAAATCATGCGGATGTGAGTGAAGAGATATTGAAATTTATCTCGTCCCAAATCTTCTTGGATATCGTCCCACTTTTTCGCGTATGCTTCCTTCTCTAATTCCGGTATTTTGCCGATGACTTCAGCCTTTAAGATATCAGACAGAGAAAGGTCTAAACCTCGGTCGTTCAGCACAGAAAATATTTGATAAGCAGAATCTAAATCTAACGTAGAAACAATAACTAAAAAACACCGTTTAGTCACAAATTGGGCGAAGCGAAACAGCTCATCATTTGAAAACGTACAAAGCTTGTTTAAAAATAATAAAGCATTTTCTTTGATGTTTTTCCTACTATCTGATAAAGTAGCAGAGTTTAAATCTTTGAGCTTGCTGATACCGCTTTCATCCTGAATGTATTGCTTGAAAAAGTCTGCATCTCGCTTTGCTAAAGTTAAACGGTAATAATTGGAACTGTAATTAAACGGATCGCTTTCTTCAAGCAACTTTGTTAAGGCACTTGCAAATCTTGGTTCTACCAATGTCCTAAGAACTGAAAGCAAAATGGTAAGGGTCGTTAAGCGTTGTTGTCCGTCTACAACCTGAGCATCTGGTTTATCTTCTTTTTCTTTTATTAAGACAATGCTGCCTAAAAAATAGGGGTTTACCTCATCAATCGGTTCTTTACCGTCTCCCAAAGATGTAATGAGGTCATCTAGCAGTTCTTCTGCTTCCTCGGTAGTCCAAGCATAGGGACGCTGGTAAAGGGGGATGCTAAAAACAAAGTCATTGCTAAATACTTTATGGATGGGATACTGGGTAGCCTGAATTTTAACGCTCATGGATGGCTGGTTTGTTTTTACGGCTGATAACAGTTGTTCTGAGTTATTGTTCCCTGTATGACAGCCTTGAGTTCACATATTTGCGATTATTTTTTCAGCCTTTGTTTTATAAGAGGTTCATCTGCTAGTTACGTAATTCCAATTCTTTGCTCTGGTTGCACTTTATTCGCTTTTAGGTTGAAGCTTGGGATGTTGCAGGTATAAAGCCCTACTTAAACTCATTGTTATAGAAAAATGGTATGGTGAGGTATTTATCGCTCTTGATACCAAATTAGGTTATTGTCAAAGTAAGGTTGGTGATGTTTTCCAAGAAACTGCTCTCTCAGAGTACGTGAGCAAACCTCATCTATTTAATTCACCTACCTGGGGGATTTTTTTTTACAACTTCTTGGGATTGCTTATGCACCATTTTAAACTTGCTCCCAGTTGGTTGCGATTTTTAATTGTTGTCTTATTGGTGATAGGTATATTTTTTCGCTTTGTTAACCTAGAGCGTAAAGTTTACTGGCATGATGAAACTTATACGTCATTACGGATTTCTGGTTACACAGCAAAAGAAGTAAGGCAGCAGATTTTTAATAATCGTGTAATTAATAGGACATATTTTGATAAGTATCAACGTCCTAATTGGGAAAAGAACCTAGGTGACACAATTAAATCTTTAGCAATAGAAGATCCACAGCATCCACCACTTTATTACATAATAGCTCGATTCTGGGTGCAAATCTTTGGCAATTCAGTAAAAGCAATTAGAAGTTTGTCTGCTTTTATCAGCTTGCTGGTGTTTCCGTGCGTTTATTGGTTATGCAAAGAATTATTTAGAGTGCCATTGTCTGTTCCTTTTATAGCGATCGCTCTGGTGGCAATCTCCCCGATTCATCTTGTCTATGCTCAAGAAGCACGAGAATATATGCTTTGGACAGTAACTATATTACTATCTAGCGCTTCACTGCTACGAGCAATTCGACTAGAATCAAAAACTAAAGAGTTAGGCAAAAAACAGCAGGCACCAGATCCTATTTTTATATGGGGGATTTATGCAGCCACTTTAGCTATAAGCTTATATACATTTTTATTAAGTGGATTTGTTGCAGTTGCTCATGCTATTTATGTACTTACTATTGCTAAATTTAAGTTTACTAAAATAGTTCAAGCTTATCTTTTGGCTTCCTTAGCAGGCTTTTTAGCCTTTCTGCCTTGGATATTAGTTGTCTTGTTCAACTTTGATCAATTGGACTCGGCAACATCTTGGACAAAGATGCCAATTAATTTTATCAATTTAATTCAAGCTTGGCTGATTCAGTTAAGTCATATTTTTTTTGATTTGAACTTTGGGTTTGAAAATGCTTTAAGTTATTTAATTACACCAGTTATTTTAATATTCGTTGGTTATGCAATTTATTTTCTTTATCGGACAACGAACGAAAAAATTTGGTTGTTTATTGTCTTATTAATTACCGTGCCTGCACTACCTTTGATGTTACCAGATTTGCTGTTTGGGGGGATACGCTCATTAAGCGATCGCTATTTATTGCCTTCTTATTTGGGTATTCAAATTGCGGTTGCTTATCTGTTAGCAACTCAGATATATAGCGGAAATTTAGCACGTCGGCAAATCTGGCAAATGATTACAGTGCTAATAGTTACCTGTGGAGTAATTTCTTGTGGGGTGAGTGCCCGATCTGAAACTTGGTGGAGTAAGGTAATTAGCTATGGAAATCCACAAGTTGCTACAATCATAAATCAAGCTTCTCGACCACTTTTGGTTAGTGATTCTTTTGGCATTAATTATGGCAATGTCTTTTCTCTCAGCTATCTTTTAGAACCAAAAGTGCGCTTTCAGTTACTGAAAGAACAAAATATACCTAAAATTTCTAATCAATTTACAGATGTATTTTTCCTAAATACGGCAAATAATTTCCGTCAAAAAATAAAAAAAAGCTATAAATATAAACTCAATATTGTCTATAAAGACAACTATAATTCACTTTGGAAACTAGCAAAACCTCGCATTTTACGCGGAACTTGATATTTAACTTCTAAACAAAAAAACAATATACCTAACAACTCTTGCGAAGTCAGATATCTGAACAAGTTAGGCAAAACTGAACAGGAAATCTAAACCAATTCTCAGCTTAAATTAATTTTGTCAGGGGAAGTTCAGTTTAAAGTGTCATTAGAAACAAATTTTAGGACACTAAAGCTATGAACTTCAAGTTTTTAGCACTTTTGGGTATCGCTGCTGTTTTAACCGTAAGCTTTGCAAAAGAGGCAACCTCAAAGCAAGTTAGTACGCAGATCCAGCATACAACGACAAGTATTACTGTTGCACAGGCGATGCAAGGTACAGCCACCGATTCTGGAACTTTTAAAGCTGGTGAACACCCTACTCAAGGTACAGTTCGCGTAGTTACCGAAAAAGGAAAACGCTACCTAGAGTTTGATCAAAGTTTCAAAACTGATAATGGTCCCGATTTATATGTGATTTTACATCGTTCGGATGCACCCCCAATATCGGGTATTAAAAAGAAAGATTATGCAAGCATTGCCCGTTTACAAAAGACAAGCGGTGTCCAACGCTATGCCATTCCTAATAATGTAAAATTAGCAGACTTTCGTTCTGTGGCGGTATGGTGTCGTAAATTCAATGCTACTTTTGGCTACGCACCTTTAGGAAAATAGTTATACGGTGAGTAGCAAACATGAAAGAGGTAATTGGTAATTAAATTTGTAAGTTAGGAGTTAGGAGTTAAGGAGAAGAAGGTACAAACACAATAAGTATTCAACCGAATTCGCTATTACTCTTAACTCCTTAATATTTCATCCTAACTATAGCCAAGTATAAGAGTGAATCAAATCAAGAAAATTTGGAGAAATATTGACCCGTTTTCATTGCGGGTACGCTTAACAATTGGTGTTGCTGCGGTTTCAGCTTTGGGATTAGGTAGCCTCGCTATCTGGACGAGTTGGAAAATGCAAGAAATTTTGATTGACAGTCATAAACATAGTATTGAACAAATTGCTACACGTTTACCGCGTGATGTGCAACTTTATAGTGAAGTGTTGTCACCGGAAACAGGGTTGCAAAAGGCAATTGATAACTTAACTAGTACGAATACATTATTATGGGTAAAAAATCCAGAAAGCAAAATGCTGGCAAAATCTACCAGTGGAAATTTGCTATCTGATTCTATAGCAACCGAGATAATGTCTTTGACAGAGATGCCGGCTAAACCGCAAGTTCACAAAGTTAGTCAACGCTACTTTGTTTTATATTGTAATTCGTTGCGCGTGCAGGGCAAGGTGCTAGGAAATCTGTTTGTTGTGGAGGATATTACCTATGAACAAACAATGTTTCAAGCAATGCTGTGGAATTTGAGTATTGCCAGTGTTTTGGCGATTATGATGATTTCTGTGGCGATCGCCTTTTATATTAAACGCTCTTTGCAACCTCTGCGTGAGCTTAGTCAAATGACAGAAGTGATTTCTGCTGAAGATTTACCAGAAGCGCATTTATATCTTGATAACGCACCTAGCGAAGTCAAAGAATTAGCCCAAACATTCAATATGATGTTATCTCGGCTCTCTCAATCTTGGGAACAAGAGCGACAATTTGTCAGTAATGTTTCTCACGAATTACGCACGCCATTAACTATAGTATATGGTTACTTGCAAAGCGTATTGCGGCGGCAAAATAACTTAACAGAAATTCAACGCGAAGCTTTAGAAACAGCTGCATCGGAAGCAGAACGAACGATTCGGCTTTTACAGGATTTATTGGACTTAGCACGGGCAGATAGCGGTTATTTGCATTTTCGGATAGAGCCTTGCGTGCTAAATGACTTGGTTGCAGAAGTTGTAACTATGGCAGAAAAGTATAGCGATCGCCCAATTATAATTGAATCAAAAAACGAATCACTTGAGGTCAAAGCAGACTACAACCGCCTCAAACAAGTATTAATTAATTTAATTGATAATGCCGTTAAGTATTCGCAACCCGATACAACCGTGATTGTGAAGTTATATCAACAAGAAGAATCGGCAATTATTCAAGTTCGCGACAAAGGTTATGGCATTCCCTTACAACACCAATCGCGCATTTTTGAGAGATTTTACCGTGTAGATGAAGCGCGTACAAGTTCCACAGGGGGTTGTGGTTTGGGGTTGTCGATTGTGAAGACACTTGTCGAGGGGATGGATGGAAGTGTCACAGTGCGATCGCGTTTAAGTGAAGGAAGTGTGTTTACAATCACTTTGCCTGCTTATCGATTACCAGGTTGAGGGGACAAGGGAGACAGGGGGACAGGGAGGGGGACAGGGGGGACAAGGGAGAGAAGGGGACAGGGGGAATTCAAAACTTAATACTCTTTCTTGCTCATCCCCCCATCTCCCCCTCTCCCCGTATTAAGAGGCAAATATCTCGAAGATTATCCGGAACAGCATTATTTGAGTTGGTAGTTAAAATTGTGCCGACAAGAGAGAGATATATTCAGCGCTATCCCTTATAAAAAGTTAGGCAAGACAAATAACTGCATAAGCTAATAAACTAGAACCTATTTACTTGTAACAAAAGGTTCAAACCCAAAAAAAAGGCAACCTAATCATAAATAATCAGGAGATCAATCATGACAAGCTTTACTCAAATCCAATCACAAAACGATTTACTATACCCAATCCGCCAATGGATGGAATCGAGAGAAATTAATAATTCTAAACTTGCCCATTTATTGTGTCAACTTATTCCGGCTCAATGTCCTTTTGAAAGAGATATCAAACTATTTGGACGCAAATTATTTCACATTCCCCCAATGTGTAAGTTAAATCCTCTTTACGAGCAAGTAGTTGGTCTGCGTTTCAAAGCTTTGTGTTATCTTGCTGATGAATGCGGTGAAGATGTGACAGCTTATTGCTAAAGTTTCATGTTTTTTT
>JBPCQW010000121.1:0-18630 GCA_050997715.1 Hassallia sp. | reverse complement strand
ACAGATCGCGTAGATAAGCAGTTGGTTAACAAACCTCGCCGGATGGATATCAAGTTTATCCGCAACTTCATGATCGTGTTTGGTTTGTTAAGTTCAATATTTGATTATCTCACCTTTGGGGCGCTGCTGTTGCTGCTGCACGCTCAACCAGAACAGTTTAGAACAGGCTGGTTTTTGGAGTCTGTAATTTCCGCTTCACTGGTTGTGCTAGTTGTTCGTACCCGCCAATCCATTTTCAACAGTAAGCCAGGAAAATACTTGTTAACGGCAACGCTGGCAACCATCGGAGTCACAATAATCATTCCCTGGACACCTTTGGCAACCCTGTTCGGATTTCAACCGTTACCGTTGAGTTTTGTGCTGCTTCTGGCGGCAATCGTGGTGTTCTACGTTACTGCCGCCGAGAATGTGAAACGAGTGTTTTACAGCCGCGTCAAATTTTAGTCGCCAAGGCGTATTCTAATTCAAGAATACAGCACCATTTTTGTCAATTCTCATTGCACTTTTATTCATTCTCACGTCGGTTGTTTCCTGGAATGAAAGTTGCAACATACCTTCTTTAGAAGATCCTTGTGGTGTCACCATCAACAGTCCCTTGTCTCCACGATAGAAAGTAACTGTTACAGGAGTATTTAAACCTTGTAGCATTACCTCAGATTTACCTTGCAGGGTTCGCGGTGCTGTATCACCAATTACTTCGTAGCTAATAGGTGCGGCTGTCTGATTTACCAAGCGTACACCTACTTTGCCACTCATGGGCATTACCATTGCTACAGCGGGTTGTTGCTGTTGTGGTGATGGTGGTTGGATTACAGAAGTTTGGCTTTGTTGTATGGTGGAGTTGTTCACAGCACCAGATGAATTACTCATGCCTTGTCGCGATCGCATCATCGACGACTGGCTGTTATAATTATAATTCTGCGATGTGCTTGTTCCATCGGGCATTTCACCGCCTACACCCATCGTTGTTTGTTCCGGTGTTGGGTTAACAGAGGTGTTGTTGCGAATCGGAGTTTGCCCTTGCATTCCCATTTTTTGAGTGAAAGCATTAGGGGGGCATCCTTGAGGAACCATAACTCGATTATTGTGCGGTTCTTCGTAGAAAATCCGAGGGCAGGGGTTAATTTTCGGAGGAGATTGTTGTGCGATCGCCGGATGTGGAATTGCTGGCAAACCAATAAGTAGTCCGCCAAAAATAGTCCCTAGCAATTTAGCTGAATTGCGCCAAGTCTGTTGATGTTTATTCATTTTTTTATTCTCCAAAATCTTCACTTTGATATCTTAAAAAATATTACTTAAATGTTAGCTAATAAATAATAAGCTTTACCTCTAACTAATAGGTGAAAAAATAAAAATAGTAAAAATCTTATTTCAACCTTAAGTAAAATGTAAATCTATCATTAGTTATAGTTATTGGAAAAATTAAGAGGTAAGAATTGCTGAAAATTCCCACCTCCTAACTTTATATTTGATTTAGGCTTCTTCCCACATTTTGCGAACTACATCGGGCAACCAGCTAGCAATTTCCTGAATTCGTTCTTGTGATAATTCGTCTTTAGTGGCAGAAAATATTGCCATGACTACCTTTTCGCGGTCAGCATTTGGTGGCATTGTACCTTCATTAGCCACCCGAAATAAAAAGCGATCGCTATCAATCTTAAAGATGCCAGGACCTTGCCAGGGTGGACGTACCCGACTTAAAAACCCGACAAGCGGATTTGTATCGTGCCAGAGTTCAGCAATTTCCATTTGCAGCGCTTTATCTTCGGTTATTTCGGCTGGTTTGTGCAGTTCAGCTTCAACGCGATCGGCAGCTTCGGTACTCATCAAATCGCGCATCACCCGGAATGCAACTTCTGTGATGTCTCTAGCATCGAAGATATCTGGCAAACCACCATTCACCATCACCTTTTCCAAAAAGGGCAAATCTTTCTCAGCGATTGGTGCAGATGAACCTGACTCTGGGTTTTTCGACAACTTATCCTCATAGTTGTCTATCAGATTACGACCTTTATCTGTTATGTTTGCCTTTTGAAAGCGACCATTGTCTGTAAACTCAGCATTAATGTACTGATTTTGATTTAGGTAATCTAAATGAGCTAATAAATCGGCTTCTGATAATTTGTTTCCAGAAAAATCAACTTCATGCAATCCCTGCCCACTTTCGGCAACTTTTTTTAGTAAATCGTAGAGTTCATGTCTGATTATAGAAATTGGCATCTAACCCTCCACAAATGCTTTTATATATGCGTTCTAGCCGAAGCGATTTTTACCAATAGCAAGCTAGCAGTTTGAATAACTACTAAAATAAATTTCAGCAGTAGGAATTTCAAACCGCTAGAGACCAAATTGATGGCTCAAATCTCATGGCTTCGCAATATAAATTACAAATTAAATTCATACCTTTGCATCTATCACAGGAAACAATTGTTTGTTAAAAAACTAAGACTCAAGAGTGATTGGTAAAATGACAGTGAAGGTGGTGCCTTTGCCAAGAGTGCTTTCAACGTGAATTTGACCTTGATGATTTTCGACAATAGCTTGAGCGATCGCTAGTCCCAAACCCGAACCGGTGGCACTTTCGCACTTTTTATTTTCTGTGCTGTGGGTACGTGCTGGATCTACTCGATAAAAGCGATCGAACAAGCAAGGTAAAGCTTCGGAGGGAATACCAATCCCCGTATCACTCACTTTAATTTGCAAAGCGGTGCTGTGACGTAGCCGAGAAACCGGACTTATTGCCTCAATCCGCGTCAATTCCACATTTACCCGTCCACCAGATGGCGTATACCTTAAAGCATTGCCAATCAAATTTGTAAACAATCGCACTAGTTGATCCCACTGTCCAACAAGTGTAAACCAATTGTCGAGCAATTCAAGGTTAATTTCCGTAGCTGGAGGGTCAATTAAGTTTAAAGTTAAAGTGACGTTTTTTTCCGCAGCTAACAGATGTTGTTCTTCAACTACTTCCATCAGCAAAGCATCAAGCGGACAAGGTGAAAAAACATCTTTGCTAATGCCACTATCTTGCCTTGCGAGAAATAGTAGATCGTTGACTAACTTCCCCAAACGCTGCGTTAAGCGTTCTACTATCTTTAATTGTTGACGGTAGTGTAAAGAAGTAGGATTTGCATCTTTCCATTCCAAATCATTGAGAGCAACTTGCACATTAGTTTGAATTAAAGCGATCGGACTTCTCAGTTCGTGAGAAGCATCAGCCGTAAATTGTTTCAAACGTTGGTAAGACTCACCCACTGGTTCCATTGCCTTACCTGAAAGAAACCAACCACTAGCACCCACCGAAAGCACCATCAACCCACTACCCCATGCCAAATCAAAAATCAACTGACGACTCGGTTTAGTCACTTCAAACCAAGGATGACTAACACGCAGATATCCTAACACCTGCCGTCCGACTTCCACCCGTTGCGTAACTTGCCGCAGCAACATCGGGGAGTGGGGAGCAGGAAGTGGGGAGTTAGGAGTTAGGAGTGAGGAGTTAGGTAGAGACGTTCCACTGGAACGTCTGTACGGGAGTGAGGAGTTATTAATTGCTTTGTCCCCTTGTCCCCTTGTCCCATTGTCCCATTGTTGGCAGTGTTCCCAGTGTCCCCCACTTCCCCACTCCCCCACTCCCCCCACACCCCTAACCACACGCACAGTCTCACCCATGCGGTTAAGATGAATAGGAATATTCAGCGGTTCAGATAAAGTTGACCAAATTAATTCACCAGTCGGACTAAACCACTCTAAATCGATATGGTCATCTTCTACCGTGTCCGCATTGTTGGCAAAACTAGCTGACACATTAAGCCGGAACTCACTTAAATTAGGGTTTATGGATTCAATCGCAAGCGTAGACGCACAACGACTTGTCGTTAGACATCGCTCTACTACTTCCACCACATGATTCAAAGTATCGTCAATCCGCTCAATCAACGTACTGCGGACATATAAATACACCCCACTAGCAAAGACTAGCAGCAGTACCGCTGTTACAGCAGTATACCAAAGGGCGAGACGACGACGAGTAGCTTGAAACATACTTATTACTTTTTAGTCATTAATCATTAGTAATCAGTTTTTCTTAGTTATTACTTTATAAGAAGACTAAATGCTTACTAAACAATACTTTCAGTCCATTTTAATGGACTTAAGCTATTAGCCCGAAATTTATTTCAGGGCGGGTTATCGGGTAGGTGCAAAATGTGAGTTAGGCAAACTTCGTTTTTGTACCCGTAAACAGCGTAACTTTAGTTGCTGAGTACTTTTGCCAAAGCACATTGAAATTTAAGTTACTATTAATGCTTTTAGCTGGGAATATGTCTTCAGTACTATTACTGAGTATATTTGTTATCAATCTCCTAACAATTCCATATTCTCACTGAAGTGTTCTTTCAGCTAAACAGGTTAAATTCTTCTTGTAAACATGTTACAAGGAGAATTTAACAATTATCAGCAAATTTAACTAATAAAAATTCCACCGAGAATAATCTAAGAAGGAATTTTTTATTGCTTAAGCCATCACTCTCTTTTTTTAGTTGGTTTATTAAGTTACATATTCTTGCTAATAAATCCAACAAAAGTCATGCATTAATGTGTGCAACCAAAATATTTGGTCTAAACAATACCCAAATACAGATTTTTCCATGTCCAATAAAGGAGGTGATGTTTAAAAGAGTTTAAATTTAAAACTTAAAATTGAAAATGCTAACAACTAATGCTGGCACTCATCCTGGAATTCCGACTGTATACAACTTAAGTAGTTTTTCCAAGATAAGACAGTTCTCAATGTACTCTCGGGCTTACCAGGGAATCTCTATCAAACAGTAATTAACAAAACCCAATTAATCTGAATGAGTGAGAAAACGAGAGTTAATCACATTTACACAATTGATACTACCTACACCTCGGAGAGATTTTTGACATCATGAAAAACAAAGTTTTAGTTATTCTAGCTGCTAGTGCAGCCGCTTTGAGTAGCGCCATTTTTGCAACACCTGCTAATGCACAAACCGCAAATTTACCAGTAGAAATTCAAGTCAAGCCAGGTGTCTTCCTGCGTACATATGAAAGTCTAAAATTTGTAGTTAGCACACAGGATTTATTAGGAGGAAGTTCTGTAGAGCAAGTTGGTAAATACGATGAAACAACTGGCACTATTACACCTCTACCAAGGACTGTTCCTGGGGGTACGCCAACAGATACAGTTATCAAGACAGTATCGCCGCTTTACCAGGTTTGGGGTGGAACAGGATCGATAGTTAAAATTGCTCCAACTAAAGACACTCTTACGAGTTCAGGTGGTGGTGGACTTGGTAGCGCCGACACAGTAACTATGAGTGTTTTAGAGGGAAATGATGTTACAACCACGGCTACTCCGGCTGGTACTCCTTTTGAAGGCACAGCTAAACTTCAGTTTAAATTTAGCAATCGTAATACCACCGCAGGTACAAGTTACACCGGAGGTCAGCTATCAATCTCTGTTGTTAGTCCGTAATCAACTTTAAACTGTCAATATTTCTGGTGCAGGCATTTTGCCTGCTTCCAGAATTCTCTAGATACACGTTAATTCCTGCACACAAACATCAAATCAAAACAAAGTGCAGATTGCAATCGGGTTTATGTCATTAATTATGATAAGTATTTAGTCAAGGATAAAGCCCTTAATTAAACAATAAGTTTAAAAGTGCAAATAATCATAATTGATGACATAAATAAAAACATGTGAAAAAGTTAAGATTAATTTTTAATTTTTTTCACACCCAAGTCTCATACTTTTTATAAAATGAACTGCCGACAGATTAGTAGATGCAACTTAAGTATGCTTGTGGCACTTTTATTCGTACCACAGCCAAAAGTTATAGCACAATCAAATATTCCGGGATGTCAGGCAGAACTTTATAAGTTATCTGTTGTTGAAGAGAAAGTTCCGAATCTGACACAAATAGACATTGTAGGTGATAGGAATGTAGAACAAGTTCGTACTCAAGAAGAACTATTAGCAGGTAAACCACCTTACAAGTTAATTGCCACTAAAGAAGTGCCAACATACTGGCAGATGCGGGTAAAGAATACAGATTCAGCATCTCTTATTGGAAAGAATGCCACATATGAAGTGATAAACCCTGAGAATCGAACAGGTAATCCTTTGAAAAAAGCTAATGCAAAACATTTTGGAAATATTCAGCAAATTACAACCTGCAATGACGACACAGTTGTAGTAGGGGAAGGAGTGGCTTTGGAATTTAGTGAATTATCCCAATTGATGGTAGACGGTACTTTTAAGGCACAAATTCAGGTGTGTGTACCAGTAAATAATATTCAGTGTCCGTAAAGCTGTATTTTTTTACATTTTTTGCATTTGTTGTGTGAGGAAGTTAAAGGTTCAAATGTTTCAAAAAACTTCAAAACATATAGCGTTAAGTTTAATAAGCTTGTTTGCCTGGGGAATACCAAGTGCTAATGCAATTGATGTTGGTGTCAGTCCTTCCCGTATGGAATTAAATATTAAAGGCAAACAAGCTCGTTCCAATTCCATTCAGATTACTAACTTGTCCAACAAGCCAACAGAAATTAAGGCTTATGTACGGAATTGGACAATGGATGAAAAAAATGAACTAGAAGATGCACCATCGAATGAGCAATCTCTAGACCAGTGGATTGTTTTTACTCCCTCTAGATTTACAATTCCACCCCGCAGTACTCAAACTGTACGCTTTGCAATTCGTCCTAAAGTTAAACCCGCTCCTGGGGAATATCGTGCTGTTATCTATTTAGAAGAAGTTGTTCCTGATAATTCAGACTCGCAGGTTATTAGCACTCTCGGTCGTGTAGGTGTTGTTGTCTATGGCTATACAGGAGAAGTAAAGCGAATCGGTACTGTCAACTCTGTGAGTGTTGATACTAAATCTAATGTCGTCAAAGCATTATTTGACGTGTCCAATAAAGGTAATGCACACATCAGAATGAATGGTCAATATGCCATTTGGCGTGCTGCTAACTATCCAGGTGCGAAAGCAACACAACCGATATCTGGTGTCGGTAATCCAAAGACTAAGCTACCAGCAAACATTGTTCAGGCTGGAGTTCTAGAATTACCACCCATTTTACCAAATAATCGTCGCCAACTTTTACTACCTTTAACCAGACAACTACCACCTGGTAACTACGTATTGGATATCAACGGCAACTTGAGTGGAATGGCGGTTGATACAGGCATCCCCTTCACAGTTCCCGCTGCGACTGGTAACGCGCAGCCTACAACTAAGCCTGTAACATCTTCTAAAAAATAGCTTTCACCACTACAAAAATTCCCTTCAGGGTGCGTTGATTTGACACACTCCTGAATCAATTTGCTTGCCTATTTAACGCAACAGGACAAGGGGAATATCTGATAAAAACTCCCCCATCTCCCTCTCATTTGATTACAGTTCACAGCCTATATCTGGGCTGGCTATTGCAACCTTTATGCTTACGTATGCTCTACCTAGCTTTACCACCTACACCCCCGCCAATTTTCATCACATTAACACCTGAACAGGTTGCTAACAAACTGGACATAGGACAAACTTCGGTTACTAAACCAACAAAAGCCTCGCTACAAAATAGTACAACAAAAGCACAAACTAAGGTTTGTCGATCGCCACAACTTCAGCCGCAGAAATCCGATCTTGTAAACAACTTATTAGGGAAAATGCTAGCGGCTTCTAATCAAGCAAGAGAAGCTATAGTTTGTACTGCATCCCAAAATAAAAAGTCAGTAATTCTAAGTTTTCAAGCACAAACTCAGAAACAAAAACAAGCGAAAGGTTTTTCACCAACCGCGCAAGTATCAAGTTCTCCTGAAAAGAGTTTACCTACACCTAACATTGCTACAGTTGACGAGGAAGTAACAGCCTCTGCAAATGTAAATCCTAAAAATACAGCAACGCCAGCAAACACAAATGCTAATTCTGGTGATCAACCTGAGTATCAAAAGCTAATTAGCAGCTTATCTAATAACAAATCTGCTGAAAAAAATACCATAGGTAAAATACTTTCAGCAGTGCAGGAATTAATTAGCGTTTCTTTATATGCTTCACTAAATAATATTGGTGATAATGCTGTAAAATCAGATAATCAACATTCGCAAGAAATAGCGATCGCTCCTCCTGGAGTTTCTACTTCTGGACAAAGTATAGATAATCAAAACCCAGAAAAAAACAGCAGTAATAGTGTTACCCAAGAAATTGCTAGTAACACAAATGCACAGACAGGAAAAATTCTCGCAATTGTGCAGGAACTAATCAGCGTTTCTATATCTGCTTCCTTAAATAATAAGGTAAAACCAGATACAAAAACTTCAGAAGAAATAGCTAGTTCTATACCTCAGCAAACATCCACTTCTACAGAAAATACTAATTCTTTAACAGCTAACAATAATAAAAAGCCAGAAAATAATATTAGTAATGCTCCTAACCAAGAAAAGGTAGCAGCAAACAATAATGTTACTAATAATGACAGTAGAAACACACTAATACAAAAACTGACTGGAAAAGGTTCTATCCAGCTAGCCAAATCTCCAGATGAGCCTTTTTTAGTCGGTGTGATTATCAACGGTCGAGAAGTTGGTACATTAGATATCATTCAAGAGGGAAATACTCTTCTAATTCCTTTAGAAAGCTTTGGTGAAATTGCAGGATTTAAAATAGAAAATACTGATAGCGCAACCCAAGTAAAGACTCCTTTAGGAGTTGTCAAACTGCAACCAAATTCCTTAAAACAAATTAATGGTATTATATACATTATTAAGTCTGCACTTAAAGATGAATTAAGCATAAATGTAGACCTAAACACTGCTGATTTAACTTTACTTACAGACTTACCTTGGCGGAGTGGTAGTGGGCAATATCGAGCAAGGGCTGCTGATTTAAAACCAGAATTTTTTGCACCTAGCAGCGGACTTTCAAATTTTAGACAAGAGCTAAATATTGATACCAGTGGCGGAGATACAAGCCTACGTAGTTCTTCACTTTTGGGGGGGAGACTAGGAGGATGGGCATATCGTTTGCGTTTGGATAATAACTTTGTTGACCAACCTGATGTTTCTGAATACTTTTTATATAAACATAGCGGTCGATTTCTTTATCAATTAGGACGACAACAAGTAGGATTACATCCCCTATTAAGTGGCATTGATTTAACGGGTTTCCAATTCGGTTATAGCAATCTTCCAGAAGAAAGCTTTAATAATACTTACAGCGCAAATGAGCTTTTATCGAGACGATCTAGACCTATACAAAGTTTTCGTGGCAAAGTTGAACCAGCAAGTTTTGTACAACTGAGGGTTGGTGGAAGTGTAGTTGCCCAACAGCAGGTAGGATTTAACGGATTATACGAATTTGTTGATGTCAATTTGCCTGTCGGTCAAAGCAATGAAATTGAAGTTTTGATTTTTGACCGCAACAATTTACGTGTACCCCGCGAAATTAGAACTGTCAGAATTAATGCTTCTGATTTGCTACTTCCCGCAGGTGGTAATGTACAGTTAGGTGGGTTAGGTTTTAGCGGAAACTTAGTCCAAAATGGTTTGTTTGGAGATATAAATTCTGATAATCAAGGAAAACCAGTTGGTTTTTATCAATTGCGGCAAGGACTTTCAAGTAATTTAACTTTTGAAAGTTCATTACAAGCCGTTCCTAATGCGTTGCAAAGTCAAGCTGGTTTAATTTGGCGTTTGGCAAATCCAGTTATTTTATCTGCAAGTGTTGGGACTTCTGCTAATAAGCTTGGTTACTCGGCAGATTTGGATGTGCAGTTAAACCGTTTAGAAATTAATGCTAATTCTCAATCATTACCAGAGGGATATAGATTATTTAGAAACTCTACACAATTATTTAATCATAGTCTAGAACTAAAATATCGCTTCGGTAATACTCTCAATTTGGGATTTCTTGCTCGCAATCGCAAAGATGATGTTGGCTCTGCTAGTTACATTTTACCTACTTTTTCAGCACGACCTTTTTCAACATTATCTTTAAGCGGTAGACCTGATTTTGACGGACGGTATTTATTCAATGCTTTCTATCAGCCAAATAGATTAACAAGATTGTCTTTTAATACTTATGGTGATGCATATATTTCTGATTTAACTTATAACTTAAGTAATACTTATCAGCTATCTTTTGGTAATGAATTTGGTGGCAATTCAGCACCTCGTTACTCTGTAGGTATTGGTCATAATCCCAGTGACCTCAGGGCACTCAGTTGGAATTTAGGAGTGTCATATAGAGATGGAGAAATAGGACCACTTGCAGGTGCTAGTATGCAGGTTCTTCCAGGTCTATTTGCCAGACTTGACTATCAAGGTATCCCAAGTAGAACTAGAAGCAATTTTGGCGGCTTTGGCGACGATCGCCTGAGTTTATCACTGGTATCAGATTTATCTTTTGCCGGGGGTCGAGTTGCCCCAGCTAACTATAGCGGTATTGGCAAAGATCGCGGCGCGATCGCTGGACGCTTAGTAGTACAAGGTGAAAACAAAAAGTTTGATTTAAGCGGCTCTAATATCCGCGTGTACGATAAACGCAACCAAAGTGTCGGCTCCGCTAGAACCGACTCCAGTGGTAACTTCTTTGTCGGCAACTTGCCTGAAGGTAACTATGTAGTTGAACTCGAACCTGACGAATTACCTGTAGAACTCTCTGTGCCGAAAACTTCTACAGTCGTTCAGGTCGCTACCTCTGCTGTCACTAAATTAGATTTCCCCGTCAGACCAGAATACGGCGTAGCCGGACGCATCACCGATGTGGCAGGTCAGCCGATTGAAAGAGTGCGAATTGAACTAATCAACTCTGCCGGTATCCGCGCTTTATCTGCCATGACTGACCAATTTGGTCTTTATCGCCTTGATGGAGTTCCTGTTGGTAAGTATACGTTGCGGATTTCTCCCCAAGATTCACTCAACCCCAACGATACTTTACCCAAACAACAGCTCGAAATCAAGAGCGAGTTTGTTTATAACCAAAATCTTCAATTACCTATTTCTGCCGCAGCGAAGAAGAAATGAGACAAGGGGATTAGGATGGAAACGATCGCTCGATTTAATCTATATTTAGATCGGTTACATCTACATCTGTCTATCACTAGGTAATCATGTCAAAATCTAAGAAGATCGCTCAACAAGTAAATCTTAGTGACCCACAATATTACCTGAACCGCGAGTTAAGCTGGTTAGAGTTTAATCGCCGGGTGTTGCATGAAGCCTGTGATGAGCGAACACCCCTTTTAGAACGCCTCAAATTTCTCGGAATTTTTGGTTCTAACCTGGATGAGTTCTTTATGGTGCGGGTTGCAGCCTTAAAGCAACAGGTAGAAGCGAAAGTCAGCTTGTTAACTCCTGATGGTCGCACCCCGCAACAACAGTTAGATGATATTAGTTTGAGTTTGCGTCCTGTTGTAACGCAACAGCACCACCAGTTTGAGCAAGTATTAAAACCTAAGCTGGCAAGTCATGGTATCCATATCCTGGATTACATACAATTGACTCAAAAACAGCGAAGTTATCTAGATAATTATTTTAACGAACAAATTTTTCCGGTTCTGACTCCGCTTGCCGTTGACCCTAGTCATCCTTTTCCTTACATTTCTAATCTCAGTTTAAATCTGGCTGTTGTGATTAAAAACCCAGAAACTGAGGAAGAATTTTTTGCTAGAGTCAAAGTCCCGAAAGTCTTACCGCGATTTTTGCCTTTACCGCCAGAGTTGGGAATTCACCACGACGGACAACCTGCGAATTGGACTGGTGTACCTTTGGAACAGGCGATCGCTCATAATCTGGAATCTCTATTTCCAGGCATGAACATTCAAGAATATCATCCTTTCCGCATTACTCGCGATGCTGATTTGGCATTAGAAGAAGATGAAGCTGATGATTTGCTGTTGGCAATTGAACAAGAACTAAGAAAACGTCGCTTTGGGGGAAGTCCGGTACGGCTAGAAATTCAATCCCAAACTCCGGAAAGCGTGCGATCGCGATTGGTACAAGATTTAGAATTAGCAGAAAGCGATGTTTATGAAGTAGACGGTCTTTTAGGACACCGAGATTTAATGTATTTTATGGCATTGCCGCTGTCAGAACTCAAAGACGAACCGTGGCAATCTGTAGTACACCCGCGCTTACAACGAATTAAGGAAGCAACTGTAGAACCAGGTGTGTCAGGGGTAGAGGATGGCAGAGACTTTTTTTCGGTGATTCGGGAACGCGATTTACTGGTACACCATCCCTATCAATCTTTTTCTACCTCGGTAGTACGCTTTATTACCCATGCGGCACACGATCCGGGGGTGTTGGCGATTAAAATGACTCTTTACCGGACTTCTGGTGACTCACCAATAGTTAATGCCTTAATTGATGCTGCTGAAAATGGCAAGCAAGTATCTGTATTGGTGGAACTCAAGGCGCGGTTTGATGAAGAAAATAATATTTATTGGGCAAGACGATTAGAAAGAGTTGGTGTTCACGTTGTCTATGGTTTGGTAGGTCTGAAAACTCATAGCAAAATTGTCATGGTGGTGCGCCGCGAACACGATCGCATTATGCGCTACGTGCATATTGGTACTGGTAATTATAACCCGAAAACTGCACGACTTTACACAGATTTTGGCTTGTTCAGCTGCCGCGAAGAATTAGGTGCTGATGTTACAGATGTTTTTAATTTTTTGACGGGATATTCTCGGCAAAAGTCTTATCGCAAGTTGCTGGTTGCCCCTGTAAATATGCGCGATCGCTTTTTGGCATTAATTCATCGCGAAATCGATAATGCTCAAAATAAATTATCTGGGCGCATTGTTGCTAAAATGAATTCTTTAGTAGATCCGCAAATTATCGCCACTTTATACGAAGCTTCTCGCGCGGGAGTGCAAATTGACTTAATTGTGCGTGGTATTTGCTGTTTGCGTCCAGGTCTTAAAGATATCAGTGAGAATATTCGCATTATTAGTATTGTCGGACGCTTTTTGGAACATTCCCGTATTTTTTACTTCCATAACAATGGAGAAGAAGAAATTTACATCGGTAGCGCTGACTGGATGCGCCGCAATTTGGATCGTCGCGTTGAAGTAATTACCCCAGTACAAGAACCAGATATTGCTAAAGATTTACAAGAAGTCTTAGGAATTATGATGGCAGATAACCGCCAAGCTTGGGAATTACAGCCCGATGGTAGTTATATCCAACGCCACCCAGGTGAGCATTGTCCCGAATCTCATTCACAAAAAATTCTCATGTCTATGGCATTGCGTTCAAGTAACATTGCCTAAAATGTGATTAATTCAAAACACTTTTTCAAACATAGATAACTAGCAAAACGGGAGTTTTTTAATAAAACTTTAATTTTTGCTTTAGTAATCTGATTAATATCTATAAGTGCATAGGAATTATTCAACCATAGGATAGAGTCATTGCCACCAGTACTTCCCATAAACTATAAATGTTATTGTACTTAATCGTTTCCTTTAATGTTAATGCTGTCCTGTAAATCTTCTACTGTGCGTATTTTAGTGGTTGACGATCACGAATTGACTCGTTTAACATTGCAATTGGCTTTTTCCTGTCAGGAAAACATTCAAGTTGTAGGTTTAGCCAGTAATGGTCAAGAAGCAGTGGAAATGGTTAAGCGTCACCACCCAGATGTGATTGTTTTAGATTTACAAATGCCAGTGATGGATGGTTGGTCTGCTTCTGGTCATATTAAAGCTATTTCTCCTGACACTCAAATCATCGCTTACTCTTCGGTGGAAGACACGAAGTTGCTGGAGAAAAAAGCAATGAGTAATTTGGATGCTTTCTGCAAAAAAGATGTACCCACCAGGGAATTAATTGATTTAGTTAAGCAATTAGGGCAGCGTCAGTGCGATCGCTCCGTTGCATAATAGATAAACCCAGCGGGAGCTCAAAGAACGCATACTAAAAAATATGGTCACGCTTAAAGGCGTCGGTTGAAGTCTGAATTCAGACTTCAACCGACGTAATTTAGTATTCTATCGCAGATGAAGTCCGCTTAATTGCTTCCCGTTTGAGGAAACGTGCGTCTAAATTCGTCTATTAAATCATCCATTTCTTCTAAAGCCTGATTTACATCAACTCTTAAAGTTCCCAAGTTTGGCTGCTCCAAGAGACTCAGCAAGTACTCACGTTTGCTTTCAACTACAGCGATTCGTTCTTTTATAGTCTGTATATCCATTGTTTTCTTTGACTTGTTTACACTTCTCAAGTTTAGCAAGCGATCGCAGTCAGGACTTGAGTCCTTGATTTAAGCGTTGAAAAAACTCATACGTAGTAACCACTTCAGCCGTTAATTTAAGCGTTTTAACGCTGACTACGAAAATACTCGTCTTTTAAAACCATAGTCTTTTGCTATCGGTGCGACACATAACCGATGATAATAAAGCTGAGGTCTTAAGAATTTATAGTAATCAGAAATTATGTTACGCAAATTTTCCTTGGGAACACTCGGTATAACCGTCGGTGGGATTTTGACCATCATGGGCTTTGTCGCTTACGCAGCTGACTATGCCACACTTAATCTTGTCGGATTTTTTTACGGGATTCCTCTACTGTTGGGAGGATTAGCGCTGAAATCAAATGAACTCAAACCCGTACCTTTCACCCAAACCCCAACACCATCAATATTAGCATTACGTGAACAGCAAGCAACTAAGACTCAAAATGAAATTCGCAGAGACATTACTCAATATAGCTACGGTCAAGACGCTCATTTAGATAAGGCTTTGTCGTTTTTGGGTTTAAGTCCGACAGATGAAGAAAGACCATTAATTACAGGCTTCAGAGAAACAGAAATTAATGGTGCTTATGCTTTAATTTTAGAATTTGATTCACCAATGATACCAATTGATATTTGGCAACAAAAGCTAGATAAAATGACCAATTTTTTCGGTCCCGGAGTTGAAGTGAAAGTTACTCAGACAGCTGAAGATGAACTTGAACTGACGCTGATTAGCACTCCCAAATAATGACTATATCATGTCCGCACCCATTAATAGTAATAAAAACGTAGAGACTTTCCGGCGGAACGTCTCTACAATATGTGTAATTTGCCGGACATGATATTAGTTATTAGTCATGAGTCATTTGAAGTACGACTAATGACTAATTACTTTTCTAAACGAACTGCATACCACTGTAAATATTGACCTACACCAATATCTAACTCGCAACTAGTGTCAAGTAAATATTGAGCTTGAGCTTCCACAGAGTTAAATGAGCGTAAGTCATTTGGTAAATCTTGAAAGCTGAAGTTTTGCAGAACTTTTTTCAGCTTTTCTAATAACTCAGATGCAGTCAGAAATTGTTCTGGTTGGTTTGTTTCTAAGAGGACAAAATTATCCTGCTGATACATTAATGAGTCTGGCATTGAAAAAAATTGGTAACTTTATATCCAATTATCATAAAATTGTTCCAAGTCTGCCGATGGTTAGTAGGTTGAAGTCTCATATCGGGATTTGGGTAAGTTAGGCGATCGCGCTTACTTTTACTTGCTATAAAGCGCAAACTAACGTCATAATGAAGGTTTCAAGGTTTCCGGTTGAAGTCTTCAATAATATAGCAATTTCAGGTTAACAGTTGGGAAATATAAATAGTAACTCCTGCCATGTACGTGGCACGACAAAAAAAGTTAAAAAAATTGCCTTTGCGTTCCTATATTTTTTATGCAACCCAGTCATCTACCATTTGCTTGGCTCAAAACAATTGAGGGGTTTATTGCCCGAAAACAGTTGATTGTCAAGCCGGATGTAGCCGGACGGGAATTTCTGACATTGGTAAGCGATCGCCTAAATACCCAAATCACTGCTTCTGCGATAACGTACTTTAACCACGTCACCGTGTCTTTGTGTCCTCGTGTCAGCCTTTACCGATCAATTTTGGTTTGGTCGAGTCGATGGTGCTATTTTGTCAGAATCACAGCGAAAAGCCCAGACACTCTATGCCTGGAAAATCAACGCAACGCAACAAAGCGTCAAAATTTCCCCATTTTCTTTAGTTAATATTACAGGCTCTGGTGCAAAAAAATAGCAAAATCTTGAAATATAAATTAATAGCTTGCCTCCAGATGCCGTATTCTTTGTGGAACGCAACTCATGTCAGGCACAAAACCAACTTCTATTTCCAACAAACCTCCTCTAATTCTGGTGGCTGATGATGACAAACTCATCCGAGTGTTGTTGCGTGAATTTTTGGAAAAAGAACGTTATCGAGTCATGGAGGTAACAAATGGTAAGGAGTGTTTAGAAGCTTTCTTAACTGTTAAACCGGATTTAGTTATCTTAGATGGGATTATGCCTGTGATGGATGGCTTTGCTTGCTGCAAGCAGCTGATTCAAATTGCCAGAAATAACTTGGCTATAGCTTTAGCCAACTTTGATACTGGTGGATCTTCTCTAGGTACTACCGTAATCTCAAAGCTTTGGGAGCGCACTCCCATATTGATGATTACAGGATTGGAAGATCCAGACTTAGTAGACCGTGCTTTTGAAGCCGGAGCGAGCGATTTTGTCACCAAACCAATTCACCTAGGGATATTGCGTCAACGAGTACGACGCCTGCTGCAACAAGCGCAACTATACAAACAATTAGAAGCTGCTAACAAGGCTTTACAGCATCTTGCTAACGTGGATGGTTTAACGAATGTGGCTAATCGCCGCCGTTTTAATAATTATCTAAATTCTCAGTGGTTGACTTTAGCATCAGAGCGATCGCCTTTATCACTTATTCTGTGTGATATCGACTTTTTTAAACTTTATAACGATAAATATGGTCATCCGGCTGGAGATATCTGCTTGCAAAAGGTTGGTACTGTCTTAAGCGAAACAGTACAGAACTCTCAGGATTTAGTCGCACGTTACGGTGGCGAAGAATTTGCAGTAATTATGCCTAATACTCAGATGGGTGGAGCAGTTCATTTTGCCGCAGCAATGCAAGCCAGAGTCAGGGAGTTGGAAATTCTTCACGAGCCATCGACTATTAGTCGCTACATCACTCTTAGTTTGGGGGTAGCAACCACGATTCCTACTTTTGAATCTGAACCCTCATCTTTAATTGAAGAAGCAGATAAGGCTCTTTACAAAGCAAAAGCAGAAGGACGCAATCGCATTATTCTTAAGCAGGTGCTTGATTGAAAATGTTGGTCATTGGTAATAGGGAATTGGGGAGGGGGAAAGGGGAAAGGGGAAGTTTGAAGAAATATTTCTCCCCCACTCCCCATTCCCCATTCTCCATTCCCTAAGAAGGATAAACTGGCAAAGTGAAATGGAACCATGCTCCCCCCGTAGGGGCAGAATCTACCCAAATCTGACCGTAGTGTGCGCGGACGATGCGTTGGCACAAACATAGTCCAATGCCATAACCTTCTGTAGCTTCATCGCGTTTTAGGCGAAAGTGGTTTTCAAAGATGCGATCGCGGTTTTCTTCAGGAATACCAGGACCAGTATCGCCAATACTAAACTGTACTTTTTGAGTAGTGCGGTGCAGTCCACAAACGCTAATTTTACCGTTATCTGGGGTGTATTTAATCGCATTATCTAAAAGATTTACCAACACTTGGCGGATGCGTTCTGGGTCAGCATATACATAAGGCAAGTCTTTGGGGATATCTATTTCTACCTGTTGGGATTTGGCAATGTAGCGATCGCCTAATTCCTCTAATACATCTAAACAAAGCTTGCCAAGGTTTGTCTTTTGTGGTATTAATGGCAGTTCTGTTTCAGTCCCTCGACCAACTGCCAAAAGGTCAGCTATCATCCGGTTAATTGTGCGAGTTTGACTGCGGGCTTGCTTTAATAAATGTAGAGCCATAGCTGGTTTGAGGCGATGGAATTGACCGATATCAGGATTGTAATTAGATTGCAAAGTTTCTAAAGCGATCGCCGTAGCAGTTAGCGGATTGCGGAGGTCATGAGCTAACATAGCGATTACTCGGTCTTTAAACTGTATTTGCTCTTGGAGTTTTTCTTTTTCCTTTTTCAAACGAAAAATTTCGTCCGAGAGTTGAATTAGTTCGGCAGAGACGGCAACTGAAGAAATAGAAGTTATGCTTGATGCCACATGAGCGTTGTCGTCAATGGTTTCTTGCAGCTCTTCCTCTAATTTTAAATAACCTTCGGCGATCGTCGCTTGCCAGCGGGACCACCAGGTTTTCAGTTGGGCGATGATATTACTACCAGCGAGTATCTGCCTGGGGTCAGGACGGATTTTAATCAATGCTGGCGTAGCTACCAATTTAAAGTGTTCCGCCAAATAGGGTTGTTCCCCAACATCGACAATTTGAAGTTCAAATTTATACCCAGCCTGTAATTCCTTGAAAAAGGCACGTATTCGCAGCACTTGTTGTCGGGACTTTGGACGTCCATCGACAAATAGTAAGAGCTGGAGTGGAGCCTCAGAGTAAATAGGCTCATCCTGGGAAACTTGCATGTAATCGTGTTTCGGCACTGGTAACAACCCGGCGACGCTTGAGAGAAATTAGAATAAACGGACAATTGTCGATGGTAGGAGCGTTTTTCTCAATTTAATATCTATTTTAGATTTTTCATACTCCCATTCGATCTGCGTTTTTAACATGAGACACATAT
>JBPCQW010000059.1:0-4418 GCA_050997715.1 Hassallia sp. | reverse complement strand
TGCATCTGTGCCTGTGGTGGGTGTAGCACTGAATACAGGACATTTAGATGAGTCAGCCGCAAAAGAGGCGATCGCTCAAGTAAAATCAGAAACTAAGCTACCTTGCACAGATGCAATTCGTTTTGATGCAGCTTTGTTATTAGATGCGATCATGCGCGGTTAATTGTCTGGTGAATAAATGGATAAAAAATAGTACAATAATACTATGGAACGATAAGCGTGTCGAATTGGCAGAGGTTTTGAGGCAGTAGAGGAGGTAAACTATGGCTTATACAATAGCAACAGCGATCGCCGATTACTTCATCTGGCTAGCGAATGAAACAGGTTCGTATATCAGCAACCTGAAACTGCAAAAACTTGTTTATTATGCTCAAGCTTGGTATCTTGCTCTTTATGGACAGCCTCTGTTTGATGAAGATTTTGAAGCATGGATTCATGGACCTGTTATTCCTGAGTTATATCGGGAATATAAAAACTTTGGCTGGAAACCAATTTTAAAGGATGTTTCAGCACCAGATTTATCTGAAGAAATTCAAGGTTTTCTAGAAGAATTGACAGAAGCCTATTTTGGGTGTGATGCTTTTGAACTAGAGCAGATGACTCATCATGAAGATCCTTGGATTCAAGCTAGAGGAAATCTTTCTTTGGATGCACCTTGTAGGGCGATAATTTCTAAAGCATCAATGAAAGAGTACTACAAAACTCGTGCCGAAGAAAATCAAGAAACTTGAATCAAAACAGGCTTCATCTTCATCTAGGATAAAACCTACAAAAGTAAAGCCTCCTCAAGGAATTAGTTTTTCGTACAGGTACTTCAAAGACGACAACGAGAAGTTTTTGATTAGCAACAAGGATGCACGATATTTAGAAGCGCTAATTCAGAGACTCCGCGATTTGTCAAGTATGACAGTTAATGAAATTACTGTTATAAATGCCAAACGTTTGCGATGCCATGCAATAGACTGGGATAAAACTACTGAAACTTGCTTTGGTCTTCCTAATGAAGAGCAGCTGGTAGATACACCATATCAGTTTCAACTTTCATCAAACGAGCATGGTAGAGTTCATGGATTCTTTATCGAAAACGTCTTTTACATTGTTTGGTTAGATCCAGATCATAGACTTTACTCTTAATTCACCTTGTAAAACAAAGCGCGATCTACGCAGAGCGTAGCACCGTTCGCGATCGCACAATGAAGAAAAAACTTTTCGATTTCCTGACATAGATATAACTCTATACATGAAAAAAACCGCTTGTGTGGCAAGTTGTGGAGTTATGAAAATGGCTATTTAGCAAGTCTGTAAATTGATAGGAGATATTTTATTTAATATCTCAGATTCTTGTGCAGCATTCCAAAGGTCATATTTTTGTTGAAGATTTAACCAAAGTTCTGGAGTCGTTTGAAAAGCTCTTGCTAAACGAAGCGCCATAATAGGAGAAACACTAGCTTGTTCGTTAACAATTTCGGAAACGGTTTTACGTGAAACACCTAAAATCTTAGCAAGTTGAGTATTAGTCATTTCTAAAGGTTCTAGATATTGCCTCTTAATCAAAGCACCGGGGTGTCTTGGTTTTCTTTTATTTATCATAATTTTTACTTTAGTGATAATCTTCGTAATTAACAACGTAAGCATCACCGTTTTCAAATTCAAAGGTTACACGCCAATTACCAGATACTGCTATTGACCATTCGCTTTTTCGATTACCTTTTAGCTGGTGAAGTTTAGAACCTGGGTATCTCATATCCTCAACTTCAATAGCAGCGTCAAGTCTATCAAGAATATCTAGTAATTTTTCTGCATGTTTAGGCTGAACACCACTTCTATCATCATCCTCAAAAAGGTTTCTCAATCCTTTATGCTTAAATGTCTTAATCAATTTTTATCGTAACCCCAAGGGTTACACTTGTCAAGTGTACATATATTACCTAGTTAGTAGCTATTTTTTCCCTTTTATTCTAAAACTGCATAATTTGATGGTGCTTACAACTATTCTAAATACAGAAGGAAAGCTCATTCATACTTAACTTCTGTTGGTGCAAATCAAGCAAGGGTTTACGCATAAAATCAAATTTATGTCAATGCGTAACTCCTATATCAGTCTGACGTATTAAACTAAGTGTATTGATTTGGGTGCAGAATCTATAAGTGAGGGTCGGATGACAGAAGAAGACCGCAGTGCCAAAGTTGGAGGAAGTGCTGACCGCAGTGCCATTATTACTGGGGATAGCAATACTGCTACTATCACCATCACCAACTACTATTACCGTGAAAATACTAAGCTAGTATCTGTAGAATCTACGGATGTGAGTAGCGAAAATCTTCCCTGTCCTTATCGGGGTTTGTTTCACTTTGGTCCCGATGATGCGGAGTTTTTCTTTGGACGCCAGGTATTTGTAGAAGAACTATTCGCTGCGACTCAAAACCGTAATTTTATACCTGTGTTAGGTGCGTCGGGAAGTGGGAAATCTTCGGTGGTGTTGGCGGGATTAGTGCCGAAGCTGCAACAATCAAGTCACTGGAAGTTTACCCATTTTCGTCCCGGTTCCGACCCTTTCCATGCCCTAGCTTTGGCGCTGGTTCCGCTTTACACACAAAATCTGGATGCTACTGATAAGATCATCCAAGCTCGTAAGTTGTCACAATCCCTTGGTGATGGTGAAATCTCTCTAGCTGATGTATTTGCCCAGATTCACCAAAATCACCCCACGGATCGGGTGTTGCTGATTGCTGATCAATTTGAAGAAATTTACACTTTATGCGCGGATCATAAAATTCGCCATAGTTTTCTAGATAGTTTATTAGTCAGCTTTCAATCCTCTGCTTATCAGTCCCAATACAATCATGTGCTAGTTGCAACCATGCGGGCAGATTTCTTGGGGAATGCTCTGTCATATCCCGCTTTTGGAGATGTATTAAAAACTGATATTAAGCTCAGGTCGATGAATCATGATGAACTTTCACAGGTGATTTCAAAGCCTGCTGAAAAGTTGGGGGTGACTTTTGAAGGGGGACTGGTGGAACGCATATTAGATGATGTGGAAGATGAACCGGGGAATTTACCTCTTTTGGAGTTTGCGTTGACGGAATTGTGGAAGCAGCGAAAGGGTAAAGAGTTAACCCATGCAGCTTATCAGCACATAGGTAAGGTACAAGGTGCGTTGGCTCGTCATGCAGATCACAATTATGGTAAGTTGAGTGCAGCCCAGAAAGAAGAGGTACGGCGGATTTTCATCCAATTAGTGCAGCCGGGTGAAGACAGACAAGATACGCGACGACTGGCAACGAAAGCCGAATTGGGTGAAGAACGCTGGAAATTGGTGAAACAGTTAGCGGATGATCGATTAGTCGTCACCAGTCAAAATGCTGCTAACCAAGAAACTGTGGAAGTTGTTCATGAAGCGTTGATTCGTAATTGGGAAGAACTGGGAAAATGGATGGAAGCAGACCGTAGCTTTCGCGCTTGGCAAGAAAGGCTGCGGTTCGCAATGCTTCAATGGCAAAAAATGCAACGGGATGAAGGGGCATTGTTGCGGGGTGGAGTGTTAAAAGAAGCGGAAGAAAAGCTGAAACAACGCCGAGAGGAACTGAGCAAAGGGGAGCAAGAATTTATTCAAGCTAGTGTAGCACTGCATCAAGGTAGTAAGCAGCGAATTTACTTGAGTTTGGGGGGGATTGGGAGTATCCTTTTACTGGCAGTGGGGATTTGGGGTTGGTTGAATTATACAACTTTGGGGCAATTGACTCAAATTCGCTGGAACTTGACTGATGTGAGTCAGCAGATAGGGAGTTCTGAGTATCAATCAAAAGCCGCTGTCGCCTTTGCTAAGGATGAAAATTATGCTCAAGCCTTGAAACTTGCCAACCAGATTCAGGATTCCCGTTTCAAAGCCGATGCCTTAAGTGTCATTGCCGAAGCCTATGGCAAGCTCAACCAACCCGAAAAAGCCGCTCCCTTGCTCGAAAAAGCGATCGCCTCTGCCAACCAGATTCAGAAATCCGATGACAAAGCTTATGTCTTAAGTGCCATTGCCGAAGCCGTTGGCAAGCTCAACCAACCCGAAAAAGCCGCTCTTTTGCTCGCTCAAGCGATCGCCTCTGCCAACCTGATTCAGGATTCCAATTACAAAGCTTATGCCTTAACTGCCATTGCCCAAGCCATTGGCAAGCTCAACCAACCCGAAAAAGCCGCTCTTTTGCTCGATAAAGCGATCGCCTCTGCCAACCCGATTCAGGATTCCTCTGACAAAGCAAGAGCCTTAAGTCCCATTGCCGAAGCAACAGCGAACCTGAAAAACTGGGGACAGGCACTGAAACTGACGCAACAATGTCCCAGTGACGATTGTAAGGTAGAATCGCTGACGAAGGTTTTAACGGTTCATGCCGAGCAGCAGCATCCTGAGTTGAAGGAGGAGGAG
>JBPCQW010000595.1:0-5730 GCA_050997715.1 Hassallia sp. | reverse complement strand
CACCAACTTTGCGATTCCAAAGTAAATGCGTCCAAGGTCCGACTAAAAGCTGCTGGCGATATTCACTCCGCGCCGCCATATCCTGATATAAATGCAAAGTGCCGCGTAAATAAGTATCAAACCATCCGCCAATATGAAACATCGGCAAATCGACATCTTGCAGATAATATTTTGGTGAGAAATTCCAGTATGCATCTGGTTGCGGATGTGCCAACCACTGATGATAAAACGAGTCAGGAGCCAAATATTTAAGGACTTCTGGATTAGTTAAAGGCAAATTGCGAGAAGCCGCAAAAAGTTCTTTATAAGCCTTTTCATCTTTTTGCAAACGCGCAGTTTCAGTAGCTAATTGAATTGCCCAAGCGAGATTAGTTTGCAAACAAAATGCACCACCTTCATAAGCCCAATCTGTATACAAATCATAACCAATCATCGCTGGACAAATTGTTTTTAAAGCTGCGGGTTTATTAACTGCGGCATATAACTGAGTCATACCCTGATAAGAAAACCCATACATTCCGACTTTGCCATTACTACCAGGTAAATTTGCAGCCCAATTTACCGTATCTTCCCCATCTTCAATTTCGTTGATAAATAACTTAAATTTACCTTCAGAACTACCGCGTCCTCGCACATCTTGAATAACTACAATGTAACCTTGGGCAGCATACCAAGTAGGATGGGCATAGACAACAGTTGAAGCTATTTCCCTTCCATAAGGTTGTCGCATTAATAATACAGGAAATTCTTGATTTGCGTCGGGACGATATATATCCGCATCTAATCGCACTTTATCGCGAGTTTGCATAGAAACGGTTTGTTTATCACGGACTTTTAGCATTGGTAGATACAATAAATATTTAAATTTAGGTCGTAGTAAGCGCTGAAGCGCTTAACCTCGTTTTTTGCTTCTGGTAGGGAATGCCTTAAAAGAGGGCTGCTGCCTCCTAAACTTGTAATTAGAGGCAGCAGCCCCAAGATGTGCGTTCCCAGGCTCCAGCCTGGGAACGAGATAAAAGAAAGCGCTGAAGCGCTTACTACTAAAGTATATATTTTACGTTTTCAACAAGGCATTAATGAATCTAATCTTCCAAGTACTGTCATATCTTCCTCATCTAATTCTACTGGTATACCACTTCTAATTAATTCGGCAAAATCTTCATTAGGAACCATAATTGTCAGCGTATACAAGCGACTTGAACCTATATTTTTGATTAAATGCGTGCCCGTGGGAGGCACCAATAAACTATCTCCCGCTTTAATGTTTACAGATTTACCATCGCAAATAGCAATGCCTTCTCCTTTGAGGACAAAAAACATTTCTAAAGCCCATTGATGACGGTTCGGTGGTGTCTTGCCACCGATATCAAAAATTTCTATGCAACAAGTTAAGGAAGCGTTAGCGTTTGCCGAATCGAAGATGATTGCTAACCGATTGCTGTCATCGGGACTAATGCGATAGGTTTGGTAATCTTTAGGAGACTTGACAACAGGAATTACACATCTAGTAGCGTGCATTTATTTATCTCCTCCTGTTTTTTCAGGATTATTCAACGTTGTTAAAATCGCTTGGGAGTCAGTTACAAAGCCGAAGCATTGTTTGACGTTGTACAGTGTCGCTAACCAACAATACTCAGGAGAAGTTGTCGCAGTGCAGTCTTTGACTAACACGCAGTCATATCCTAAGAAGTTAGCATCGCATAGCGTGGTCATTACACATTGGTCAGCGTTGACACCAGCAAAGAATAGTGTCGTCTTTCCGAGGTTCCGCAGGATACTATCTAAAGGAGTATCCCAGAAGCCCGACATCCGATATTTATCCACGATAATATCTTCGGGTAGTTGTTCGAGTTCGTCTACCACCGCAGCTGCCCAGCTACCTGCCATTAATACTAATTCACCGTTGGCAGGTAGGCGATCGCCTAATCCTACACCAACGCCTGTAGGGTTGTAAACGTGAAGCGAAGCGGCGCTAATATTGAGTAAGTCGGGACGATTACCCCAATTTACCCAAATTACGGGGACACCAGCGGAACGAAGTTCTGGAAGTAAGTTTTTCAAAGGTTCGATGGGCTGACGCGCTGGGTTGACATCTACGCCAATATGTGCTAACCAACCATCGTGGTGACAAAAGTCGTTTTGCATATCAATGACTAGGATGGCGGTTTTTGCCAAGTCAAGGCGCACCTCTTTAGTTTCTGTTGTTAAGATAACTGTTTGTGGGGTTACGGGAGGACGAGTGATATCTGCGATCGCATGATTCACCATCCAAGCATTTGGTGCAACTCCCAATGTCCGAAAAGGCAAATTCATAAATTCCTTCACCTTACACCGTTTTTTACTTTGTAGCTTGAATTTCTCTTGAAGGTGAAATTACTTAATTAAGGTTAAATATTGTGGATACAATTAAAAATGTTTTAATTCCGGTTGAAAACGGTTACGACACCGTAGATGTGCAGATTGTAGATAATGCGATCGCTGCAATCTCTCCTGGGATAGATGCGACGAACAGCGCAATTGATGGTACAAATAAACTATTACTTCCTGGTTTCGTCAACGCCCACACTCACTCTTCGGAAATGTGGCAGCGGGGAATTATGTCAGTGTTTCCCTTGGAATTATGGCTGGCAGAACTTTACGACTTTGCCCCGCTGGACATTGAAAAGGTTTATCTCAGCGCTTTAGGTACAGCCGTAGAAACTTTACTTTCGGGTGGTACAACTGTAGTAGATCATCTGGTGTTAATTCCGGGGAAAGAGTTAGAAACCATTGCCACAGCAGTTCGTGCTTACAAAGAAGTGGGAATTCGTGCCTTTGTCGCACCTTTAATTCAAGATGAATCTTTGAGTGCGGGGATGCCATCCGGAGAATCAGAACAAACCCACGAACCTTATTTTCGCTCAACTCAAGCAACACTGGAAATTATCTCTGAAGCGGTAAAGCAATTTCATCGTCCAGATGAGGGTATATATATTGCTACAGCCCCGACAGGGATACAATTGTGTTCTGATGCTTTGTTTACCGGATGTATTGAATTAAGCGAAAAATATGACCTTTGTCGTCACTCGCACTTACTCGAAACCAAAGCGCAAGAAAAACTCGCAAAAGAAAAATACGGTTGCAGTGCTGTAGAACATCTTAAACGAATTGGGTATTTAGGCGATCGCACTTCTTTAGCACATTGCGTTCACTTAACTGACGCTGACATCACCATCCTTGCAGAAACCAAATCTACAGTCGTTCACAACCCCTTAAGCAACCTGCGTTTAGGTAGTGGCATCGCTCCCATATTAAAATATCGTCAAGCTGGGGTAAACGTCACCTTTGGCTGTGATGGAGCATCTAGCAACGACTCCCAAGACTTACTCGAAGCCATCAAAATCGGTTCAATATTGCATAACGTCACCGACTTTGATTATCAACACTGGATTACACCCCGTCAAGCCGTAGAAATGGCTTCTTTAGGTGGTGCAAAAGGACTAAATATGGCAGATGAACTTGGTTCCCTCACCGTTGGAAAAAAAGCCGATTTAGTAATGTATGACCTCACCAGTTTATCATTACTGCCGCGCACCGATCCAATTGGTTTATTAGTATTAGGGCGTCCCACCAACGTTGTAAATAGCGTCTGGGTGAATGGCAAGCAAATCGTCGCCGATGGTAAAGTGAAAACTATTGATGTTGATAACTTGCGGCAAGAATTATTTAACCACAGTCAGTGGCAGACAACCCGCAAATCGCAAACCGTAGCGCAAATAGAAGCGCATTATCGCACGGTGATGGGTTTGTGAAACGCAAAGTAACGCAAAGGTTCGCATTTGTTCTTTGCGTTACTCTGCGCTAACCTCTGCGCTTCTTTGCGTTAAAAGTTAGCTTCTTTTCTCAGAGCGTTGGCGAAATAAACCTGTCATACTTACACCAGTAATCAACAACCCGACTAACCCCAAACCATTCAAGAGGGGATAAATTTTCTCTAAATGTAAAATTTCAAGTGTGTGAAGTCCGAGGAGAAACCCGCTTAACTGGTCTTGGTGCAACCATTCATGGGCAATAGTAAAACCCATGCCGGTGAGTACGGTGAGAAATAAGGGGATACAAAGAGCGATCGCAATTTGGCGATGGTATTTTCTGAAACTACGTATCATCAATAATTTCCTAAGTTAATTTTACCTGTTTTTTTAAGCAGTAAATAACTCAATTTTAGAATAAACGAAGTGTAAAAAAGGTTACTGCACAACTCATAAAAGAAATTTGTTTATAGTGAACAGAATTAAGAGCGAAAAGGTGATTTACCACTAAAGACATCAGGAAGTAAAAAAAGGGACATATTTTGTGTATTCTTTGTGTCTTAGTGCTTCAATAGCTTAATTGCTTTGAGAGTATACATGGAACGAGCCATTTCTTTTCTGGGTGTATTAGTTTTCATTGCCATATCCTACGCCTTATCTAACAATCGTCGCGCTATACGTTGGCGAACTGTTGCTTGGGGGTTGGGTTTGGAGTTTGCATTTGCACTACTTATTTTGAAAACTCCCGGCGGTTTAGCTGTGTTTAAATCTCTCGGCGATGTGGTAAGTAATTTTTTAGCATTCTCTGACGAAGGTGCTAAATTTGTCTTTGGAGAGAATTTTAAGGATCATTTATTTGCCTTTCAAGTGTTACCCACAATTATCTTTTTCTCTGCCTTCATCAGTGTATTGTACCACTACGGGATTTTGCAGTGGGTGGTGAATGGGTTGGCATGGGTGATGATGAAGACAATGAAAACATCAGGGGCTGAGTCTTTATCGACTGCTGGTAACATCTTTTTGGGACCCACTGAATCACCGCTAATTGTTAAACCCTTTGTCGCAACGATGACGCAATCGGAATTGTTCGCAGTGATGACAGGTGGTTTTGCGACAGTTGCTGGTGGGGTACTGGGTGCTTATTTATCGTTTGGGATACCACCAGAACACTTAATCGCCGCTTTCTTTATGACCGCTCCCACTGCCCTTGTGGTAGCAAAACTGCTTTACCCAGAAACGGAAGTATCGGAGACGGCGGGTAAAGTAAAGATGGATGTGAAGACGAATTACGTTAATGTCATTGATGCTGCTACAACAGGGGCGCTTGACGGCGTGAAGTTAGCCGTTAATGTCGGGGTGATGATTATTGCCTTTTTGGGATTGTTGGCTGCTGTGAATGCGCTGCTGGGATGGTTGGGAGCGCTTGTTGGTTTACCGCAATTGTCATTGGAATGGATATTGTCTTTTATTATGGCACCTCTGGCGTGGTTGATGGGCGTGCCTTTAGCTGATTGTGGACAAGTAGGAGCGTTGTTGGGTAAAAAGACGATTCTGAATGAGTTTATTGCTTACGTAGATTTGGGGAAACTGATTAAGGAGGGCAAAATTTCTCAGCGAGGAGCAATTATTGCAACTTACGCCCTGTGTAATTTTGCGAATATTGGCTCAATCGGGATTACCATCGGTGGTATTACCGGAATGGCACCGAACCGCCAGCACGATTTGGCACGCATGGGTGTAAGCTCAATGATTGGCGGATTGCTTGCGGGTTTTATCACCGCTTGTATTGCTGGGATGTTGGTATAATCTTTTGAATTCGTAGCCTCGTTCACTCACTAATGCTTCTCGTACCGCTCTGGCACTGATACGCGCATATAGAAAGGTCGATTGAAATTTTGGGTCGGCTTGAGCTTGAGCATCCACCAATGAATGAATATCCAAT
>JBPCQW010000593.1:0-18624 GCA_050997715.1 Hassallia sp. | reverse complement strand
TTATAAGCGTGGTAGTAACGGTTTTAGCTTTTCCCACTGTTCCGTACCTGTCGTCTCCTCTGTTGATCATGACTATATAGCGATCGCATCTTTTTTAGGATACAACGAGTTTGAAATCGCGGGACTAGCGGCACTGCTGGCTGGCATACCTGCGCTATGGATGCAGGCGATGGATGTATTTGTTCATGCCTCTGATAACGAACCGTTTGGTTTGGTGGTTATTGAGGCGATCGCGTTAGGCAAACCCGTAATTGCTGGCAATGCTGGCAGACCGACTGAAATAATTACGCACGGCGTAAATGGACTGCTAACGCCTTACGGTGACTTCGATGCATTAGCGATCGCAATTCTCCGTTATCTTGACGACCAAGAATTTGCCCGTAATGCCGCAGTCGCAGCGCGACAACGTGCCCTCGATTTTTCTACCCAACGTTACGCCCAAAACTTTATAAATGCGGTTCGCTGTGCGGTGTCAAATGTTTCTAAAGTTAATACTGAGTTGCCTTTAACTTAGACAAAAAACAAGGCATATTGCAGACGTTAATAAACAGCTTATATCATACATAACAGTAATAAAAATATACCTACCGTCCTAGAGACGTTCTGCCGGAACGTCTCTACATCTTTTGTACCTATTTTTCCACAGCTTCTTTCAACGCCAATCGTTGTTGCTTTACATAGGGTACGTAAGTACTGCTAGAATTAGATACTCCATTTGCTACAACGCCAACCAAGTTTAACTTGCTCAACATGGTTGTAGCCTGTGCCAGTTGAGTTCGAGTTACCCTACCGATACTTGCCACCATGACCACGCTCCGACAAGATGATGCTGTGAGTATAGCATCCACCATGCCCAGAACCGGAGAAGCATCAATGAGTACTAGATCGTAGTTCTCCTCAAATGCTGCCATCAATTGCATCATGCGCGGGGAACTCAATAAATTAGCTGGATCGGCAGGTGCTGGTCCTGCGGTCAAAATATCAATGTAAGATGAACCTGAAGATTGAATACTAATTTGGTTGGGTAGAGCAACATCACTTGCCAGCAGAGATGAAAGCCCCTGTTCATTTGGCAGATTAAGTTGTTTGTGCAGGCTGGGATCACGTAAGTTTGCATCAATTAGCAATACCCTTTTATGTAAACGGGCAGCACTCATTGCCAAACCCAATGCTAATGCCGATTTACCCTCATCCGGCAAAGCCGAAGTGATCATCAAAGATTTGAACGTAGCAACAGAATTTACTAGTTCAATATTTTTATAAATCAAATCCAGCGATTCCCAACGCGGTGGAGATTGCAGCACCTGAATTGTCCAGGGAGCTAGTACTTCTGGCTTGCCAAAAGGCAACTTGATCACTGATTCTCTGGGTTTGGCTGGTGGCAACTTAGGAGTAGTTCCCAACAACGGCAGGGCAACCTGCTTCTCCAACTCAGCAGTAGTATGAACAGAATCATCACTGGCTTCCCGGACAAAAGCAGCAATTCCTCCCAACATTAACCCTACCACTGCACCCAATAGAAGGTTTTGCTGAGAGTTGGGACCCGTCCGCTCACCTTCCTGGGGTTTTTCCACAACTTCCCAATTAAATCCACCCTTGTCAAGTTCCTGCCGCAATTCTTGCTCAGATTTCAAAAGGTCTTGCAAACGTTGACGGCTAAGTAGTATCTGCGGTTGTAAGCGATTGTACTCACCCAACAAAGCTGGGTATCGTTTGAGTTCTTCACGCAACTGAGTCTCTTTTGGTAGAAGTGTTTGATCGCGAGCGCTTAAAGCAACTATATTTGTCTGTGTTTCTGCTAGCTGACCCGCAAGGTTGAGGTCAATTTGACTAAGCTGTCCTTGTTGTAATAAAGTATCTCCAACAGCCTTAACAGTAGCAGTACTACTCCCTAAAGTCCGTCCTACCTCTTGTTGCAATAATTGCTTATGGCTTTGAAGCTGTTCTATAAGTTTTTGTACGCTGGGAGTCTCATCCGTGAAACGCAAGCGTTCTTGCGCTAGAGCCAGTTCTGTTTTTTGGATTTCGTTGAGTAACCCTTGGTAGCGAGTAGACTGACTCAGACGCGAAGCAACTAGGGCATTTTGTGGAGTACGCTTAAGTTGTTCTTCCAAAGATTTTTGCCGAGCCAAAGTTTCCTCATACAGAGAACGAGTTTCGCGTCGTACCTGCACAATTCTGTTCAAATCGTCTTCTAGAACTTTAGCCTGTTGCTCCGGGTCGATAAATTTCTGGGTACTGCGGAACTGTTGTAGTTTTTTCTCAGATCCTGTTAGATCTTCACGTACTTTTTTTAACTCTTCCTTAATGTTTCTCAGACCCTTTTTTAAACGCTCATCCTGCTGTTGGATGTTATATTCTAAATAAACTTTCTGAATAGCATCTAGAACTTTTTGTGTCTTTACTGCATCTGTACTAGTGTAGTCTGCTTGGAAAATTTTAGTAACAACATCATTTTCTCCTTTTAATTGCTCCAAAAGTAAAGAGCCTTTAATTTCACCTACAGTTATATCGGGATAATCAGACTTAAGTTTATTAACCGCTTTTTGAATAAGTCCAGAACTTTTCATCAGGTTCAACTGAGTTGCAACGTCTATTTTAACATTAGACTCAGTAAACTTATTTTCTGCTCCAGCTCCTTCTGGGGTACCCTGATAGTTAGGTTCTATCTGCAACTGCATACTGCTTTTATAGGTAGGTGGTGTTTTAGAAGTTAAAAAACCTGCAACGCCTACCGAACCCAGAAATACTACTAAAAACCAAGGAAATCTCCGAATTAAAACTGCAAACAGTTGTCCGTAACCCGGTTCTGTTTCAGCAATTGGATTTACATTGGGATTTAGACTACTAGTTTGAATCACGTTTACTATCCCTCAGCTAACAGTTTAAATGAATGATGGATGTAGGCTACAAGTTTGGTCAATAACTTGCTCTACTTGATTAAAAAATGCCTCTTCCGAAAAATGTGCCACAGCATGATTGCGGATGTCGGCATAATCCCAATTGATTTCCCTGGCTTCTAGTAGTGCGGTTTGTAGAGATTCGGGTGTTTGTCTCTTAAAAAAGACTCCTGTCTTTCCAGGTACCTGAGTATCTAATACCCCACCTGCTCCATAGGCAATGACTGGTGTTCCACTAGCATTAGCTTCTACTGGAACTAATCCGTAGTCTTCTAAAGCTGCCACTATAACAGACGTAGCTTTAGAAAACAACTGAGTACGCTGTGCATCAGTTACATGTCCCAAAAACTCAATATTGTCTAATGCTTTGAATTTTAACCTTTCTTGTTCTGGACCGTTCCCTGAGATTAATAACCGCCACCCCAGCCAATTGAAAGCTTCAACTATTATATCAAGGCGCTTATAGCTGATCATGCGGGCTGAGGCAAGATAGTATTCATCTTTTATATCTGAATAAATAAATTTTTTTGTATCAATTGGATAGTTAATTACAATAGCTTTTTTTTTGTAAATTTCTTTAATGCGACGAGCTACAACACTAGAATTAGCAATGTAAAGGTCAGGTTCCTGTGCATAAGTCAGGTCTACCTTTCTCATTACTTCAAAAATTTGTTCGATTAAAGGTGCAAAATATCGATAGTCTCCATACTCGCGTAAATAAGTTTCTGTATCCCACAAAAAACGGGTAACATTATGACAAAAGCAAATGTGGCGTGCTTTGGGGTTTTTTCTGACTGCTTTAGCAAAGCTGGTACTACTACTGATGATGAGATCGTAGTGTTGCAAGTCTAAGGAGCGAAAGGCAGGAAAATAAAAAGGAGCCATCAAGCGGAAATACTTGGCTGCACCCGGAATGCTTTGCAAGAAAGTTGTGTTAACTATACGATCGCCCAAATCAATAGTTTGTTTGCGATCATACAAAGATGTGAAAATGTCAGCTTCTGGGTAGCGCTTACACAGCAATTCAAACACGCGCTCTGCCCCACCGCGTTGGGTCAAGTAATCATGGACTAGAGCAATTTTCATAAATTTTCCCTGAAGTTGATATAAACTTTGTTTAAATGATCGGCAGTTAGTTCATAAAAATAATTTTATTGTTTATCAGTAAAACTTACTATCCTACATCTGTTTCTTCATAATAATATTTCCAAAAAGCATTTTTCCTTTATGAAAAAAACAATTATCTATATGTAATAATGCTTAAATGTAACAATGACAGTAGTAAACGTTGCATTTGTGATATTGGCATCCAAGGTAATTGATAAACATCTACTGATTTTTATCGCAGATTGTTGACAATTATGATTGCCTTACATAAATGCTTGTCACTACTGTCACTTCAATTCAAGATATTACCCGACTGCTGCCAGGGTTTTTCCAGTAACGAAGTAAGCATTTTGCTCTGCTCGCAGTTTATCGCTAAGTCTGCCTGATGGCAATTCTACATCATCGTAGGTGAGAACTTGATCCTTGGCAATATCTCGTTTAAGGCGACATCCTTCGGCTAAACCAATTGGTAAGAGGTTTTGCTCTTGCACAATTTCCGACTTTTCACATTGACCGTAGGTCATGTAGTAACCAATGCCATCCAGGGTTTCTCCGGACTTTAAGTCGATTTTGGCGGTGGTGACTACATCTACAAGGGGACCTGCAATTGGAGACATGACAGCATCCTGGAACAAGACAGCACGCGCAACGGATAGTGGAACTTCAAAATGACAGAGATGATAAGGAGTATAAAAGCTGTAGAGAGGACCTTCACCTAACTTGTACAAATTGAGGTAGTGCCGTTGCTTGGGGTCGTCGTGAGTAGCAAACACAAACACACCCGGACCTGGTTTTGCTCCAACTACATAATCGACGATACCGCCCAATTCTTTAAGCTGTTCAACATCATACATGTTAGTCATCTCATCGACATGACCTGCAAAGTCATATCCCAACATTCCGCGTTTGGCGATTGTCATTCCTGTTGCGTTGGCTACGATCGCTTGCTCGAAGGAAATTTTTGTGCCATCAGCAAAACTAGTTACCATGTGAGCCTTTTGACCCCAACGTTTGGCAAATGCTTCCTGTGTGGTCGGATTGCGATAAGGATCTTGCAGTCCTTTGATATTACCGCACAATAAAGGAGTTAAACCAATACTTTTGACAAAGCGGTAAAGGTTCATTTCCACTCCTGGCTGATCCCCGTCGCAAGCGCTGAGAATAACGCCTGCTTTATCGGCGTATACTTTTAAGATTGGACCAATAGTCCCATCAAGTTCGGCGTTCATCATAATTACGTGCTTGCGATGGGCGATCGCTTCCATCACCACCTGAGCGCCAAATTCCACTGCCCCTGTAACTTCAATTAAGGCATCGATGCCTTCAGCTTGGCACAGCAACATCGCATCTTCGGTGACTGCATACTCACCACGAGCGATCGCGTCTTCTAATTCAGTTACAGTCGAAACAACTTGAACATTCTCAATTCCGGCTTCTGAATAAGCTCGCTTGGCTGCATCAATTTGACGGTTGAAGATAGCAACTAACTCCATACCTGGAACTGAATTAGCAATTTGATTGGCAATTCCTCGACCCATGAAGCCAGCACCAATCATGGCTACTTTAACTGGGTTGCCTGCCTCGGCACGTACTTGTAAGGCGCGATCCACAATAATCATTGATTAAACTGCCTGTTAGATTGATCGTGTTTATTGTTAGCCATTTTTTTAGCAAGTTGTTTTTGTTGAAGGGAAACAACCTTAAACCCCTTGATCTAATCGATGCGAACTTTTATTTTTTTAAGAAAAAATAGTATCGCTAATACCGCCTCTGAAAAATACTTGGAATTTGCACCTCTAATAAAATTAATCAATTTGACTAAGTATTAATGAGGTCTATTATGGTTCATTGTAAACAATTATACTCTTATCTTAAAGATGTGCCTCCCACACTCATCATTCTCATCAAGGGCCAATTTAAATCTTTCTCAGAAATTTCGCTAACATCGACGGGCCATTCAATGTTAAAAAACGGATCATCATAGCGCAGACCCCGTTCATACCCAGGTGTATAAAATTCACCTACTTGATATATAACTTCAGCATCATCTGTAAGTGCTTGATAGCCGTGGGCAAACATTTCGGGAATATATAAAGCGCGACGGTTATCTGCGCTGAGTTCCACGCCAAAATGTGATAAAAATGTCGGAGACTCAGGACGCATATCAATAATTACGTCGTAGATAGAGCCTTGAGTACAGCGGACTAATTTTGTTTCGGTTGCTGGGGAAACTTGATAGTGCATTCCCCGCAGCGTTCCTTTTTTATAGTTGTAAGATAAATTGCATTGAGCAACCGTTGGCTTTAAGCCATGTTCCTCAAACTCTTTCGCGCAAAAAGTACGGGCAAAGAAACCACGGTGATCTGGTTTTTGTTCTAAATCAATGACGAAAGCGCCTTTGAGTTCAGTTTCGGTAAAAATCATAGATAACCTCGATTTAATATTTACTACAAAGGAAGCTGGGTAATTTCCGAAAATTCTCTGATAACAAAGTATTTTATCAGAGAAAATACTACTATGTGCCCACTTTAACCGAATCAGATTCTTTGCTTAACTCTGGTCTAGGAAAAGTATCATCCCAGTATTGGGTACAAAGTTCTGGTCGCTTGGGGGGGTTAGCGGTGTAAACATAAAACAGCGCTGACCGTTCTTCTGTGCGGAGGGTTCCGTGATGTAAAGCAACTTTTGGATCTGTAAAAATGACCGTACCTGCTGGTCCCGGACAAGATTTCCAAGCTGATTTGGGGATAATTTCTTTCAGTTCTTCATCGTTGATACCTCTATATCCTGCCTTCCAAAGCTTGTGGTAAATTCGATAATAATTCAAGCTATATAAGGAAGTTAAAGATAGAGGAACATACTCAAAAGGACCGTCTTTTTCTTCGACATCAGTCAAATAAATGATTATTTTGACCATTCGCCGATCTTCTGAATCTTTATGCCATAACAGCGTCCCAAATTGATTTTCGTTGGGTAAATCTTTGCGTAAATGTACACCTTGAAAAGCAACGGGAAGCCCGATGTAATTTTCAATGATATTCAGCAGTTTTTGTTCCTGTCCCCAAGTATAAAATTGAGGTAAATCTGTAACTGTGTAAATTTGGGGAAGCAATTCACCTGCACTGTTGTAGCTAGGTGTTGCCATGCTGGACAATTGACTGTAAGCAGCATTGAGAAGTTGTGGGGTGGAGGTTAATCCCAATTCGTCGAGTGTTGTGACGTGAACCCCTTCTTGTTTAAGAGTATCAACAATATAGCGATCGCCTGACTCAAGTGCAGGCAAATTTTTGGCATGGTTTAGCAGTGCAGTTCTGTAACCTAACTCTGATTTCAGTTCAAATATCTTGTGTGTAATGGTATCAAGCATATAATCATTACCTTCTTCATGAATTTCTTTGGATTGTTTGGCGGATCATTTTTTAGATTTATTGCTCATAACTTTGTAATTCTTCAGTAGTAGTAAGCCTTGACTCAGCCATCTTTAAATTTGAAGAAAAAGTTTCTCCAATAGCAGACAAGCTTACTAAAGCCAAAAAGCTAATTCCTACATTTAAAGCAAATGCGGGCCATCTTCTCAAAGCACCTAAAAACACGTTCATATTGACTTCTTTAAAATTATGCAACATCATCCGGTTGCAAAATTTCTTAGAATATCCAATCTGCTCAAATTTCTGAATAACTTCCGGAATGTGTTTGTATTGCATTAGCAATGCAGATTTTGGCTCTTTCTCCCAATAGCTAACACCAACAATACATTCCATATAAGTATCTTTAGTGACGATTACACTACCATTGGCAGCACAATATCCTGCTAAATATGCTAAAGATATCCAGTTACTTGCCGCATCTTGCCAAATTTCCAAAGCGCTTTTTACCAGGTCGGTTTTGTACACCGTAGCAGTCAGAAAAATGACAGCACCGACACTTTTAGAATAACAATGTTCAAATATCGCTTTGCCGTCACCCTTTCCATCTTCACTATCAGCATCAAACCAGCGATTACCAACTATTGTCGGTGGATGGACAGGTTGACCAGTGATTTTGTTTCGACCAGAAAAGTTGAGAAACAATAATGATAAATCGTTATTGTTTTTGATGTTATTTATAGTATAGGCGACTGCTCTTTCTTGGATGGGGTCATCATCACCAATTGCCCAAACAAATTTGGTTTTTGCTGACTTCAGGCAATGAATGATATTTCGCATCACGCCTATATTTTCTGTATTTTTGTGATATGTAAACGTGACGTGGCTAAGAATATTTTGCCACTTCTTGACTACTTCCTGAGTATTATCTGGTGAACAATTATCAGAAACAAAAATTTCACATTCTGATTCAAAGCCTTTTATAGCTTCAGCAAGCCATGCTAACTGCTTATTTAGTAACTCGGCGCGATTGTAAGTGGGAATAGCGATAGTAAGTAGCTTTGTCATAACGAAATTATTTGAATGAGTTGATGAATCATCAGCCAAGAATCAGTGTTAACGTATTTATCGACTTGATTTTACTTGCGGAGTCAATAAAAGCAGTTCCCAAGCAAAAACACTGACTAAAGCAAGGTAAGAAATGATTATATTTATTGCTAAAAAAGGCCATCGTCTTAAAGCCCCTAAAAATATTTTCCAGTCTCTTTTTTTGATAACATTCTGCAAAATCATTTGCGGACAAAACACTTTAGAATATCCGATTTTCAGCAGTTTGGCATAAATTTCAGGTATATGAGTGTATTGCATCCTCAGTGACCACTTTGGATCTTGCTCCAAAGAACTAGCAAAAAGAGTACATTCCAAATAAGTATCTTTAGTAACGATTACGCTTCCATGAGCGGCACAAAACCCAGTCCAATATGCTTGAGATGCCAAGTTAGTGCAGGAAGATGACCAATTTTGCAGAGCAGATTTCGCTAGTTCTGTTCGATATATTGTAGCTGTCATAAAAATTACGCCCCCGAAGCTTTCCTTCAGATAACGTTCTAATACAGCTTTCCCATCAGCGATCGCTTCGTCACTATCACTATTAAACCAGCGTTCTACAACGATTTTATCTGTTTGTTTATTTCGACCAGAGCAGTTGAGAAACATAAGTGTTAAATCTGGATTTTCTCTGAGTTTTTTTAACACATAACCCAGAGTTCTTTCTTGAATTGGGTCGTCATCACCAATTGTCCAGACATATTTACTTGTAGCAGCTTGGAAACAAGCCGCGATATTATTCATTAAACCGATATTTTCACTTTGTCTATTATATTTAAATATAGTTTCCGTAAATTTCGGCTGGCATTTCTTAATTACTTCCTGTGTATCATCTGTTGAACAGTTATCAGAAATAATAATTTCACACTCGGACTCAAATCCTTTAATAGCTTTTGCTAACCAACTTAGTTGCTGTTCTAGAAGTTTTGCTCGATTAAAAGTAGGTATGGCAACTGTGAGTAATTTGTTCATGATTAAGGTTTTATTGAATACGGTTAAAGATTGATTTTTAGTATAAATATATATGTGTAATTAATCATTTTTCAACGGCGATAAAATTTGGAAAATCAAAATTTACACAATTACCTTTTCTTGAACTTTGCAGTTAAAATATTTTTAAATAATTTTGAATAAAATTAATTTTATTCAAAGGTTTAAAACAATTTTTAACTGCAAATCAAAAAATCTAACTATTTCTTTGCCCAGAAGAAATCTTGGTCAATTTGCTGGGTGCGAATTAGGTATTCTAGCTGCTTCAAGCGGGTGAAACCTCTAAATAAGAAAGTTTCTTCAGTCATATCGATTTGGCTGAACAAATCAAACAACTGTTGAGCGCCACGTTGAGCATTCCAATCACACTTAAATCCTGGCAAAATTGTGTTAATTTTCTCAAAAGATACTCGATAGCTGCGGTTGTCTGCACCGCTATCACCAAAGGATAATTTACAACCTTTGAAAACATCAGCAATAATTTCCGCGATTTCTTTAACTCGATAATTGTTAGTAGTATCGCCGACGTTAAAGATTTGATTGTGTACAATATCCCGTGGTGCTTCGATCGCGCAGACAATTGCTTTACAAATATCCAACGCATGAGCTAACGGACGCCAAGGTGTACCATCGCTGATCATTTTAATTTCTTTGGTAGTCCATGCCAAGCCTGACAAGTTGTTTAAAACAATATCAAACCGCATTCTGGGGGAAGCACCAAAGGCAGTAGCATTTCGCATAAAAGTAGGAGAGAAGTCATCATCAGCTAGTGGTGTGACATCTCTTTCTACCAAGGTTTTGCATTCTGCGTAAGCTGTTTGCGGATTGACTGATGATTCTTCGGTGACATCACCTTCTGTGGCTACACCGTAAACACTGCACGAAGACATGTATACGAAGCGACGCACACCCGCTTCTTTGGCTAGTTTGGCAAGGCGAACAGAGCCTTTATGGTTGATATCGTAGGTAATAGTAGGTGACAGCTGCCCGGTAGGGTCGTTGGAGAGTTCTGCCATGTGAACGATCGCCTCGATACCTTGCAAATCTTCAGCGGTGATATTACGGATATCTTTGTTAAGGGTTTTTGCTGTTACTTCAGTACCGTTGTACAGCCAACCCACTTTATAATATCCGGTATCTACACCTAAAACTTCGTGTCCTCGTTCGATTAACAAAGGAGGTAATAATGAACCTAAATAACCTTCAGTACCGGTAACTAGAATTTTCATGGCTTTTAATTCCTATAGATTGATGAATTTGATTATTTTGACAATTTTGCCAGTGAAAAATAATTCACAAAAATTACTATCACTATCCTTTCACAACTTGGATGTATTTAATGATGTTAATTTCATGAATTTTCTCGCGATTCTTCTCCAGATAGTATCCCGCCAACCTGACCAATCTGTTACGTCTAGATACTGGAAGAATAAGTCTTTTTTGGGATGTGTACATTCAGACCGCAATCCTGCATACCAAGGTTTGGGAGTACAAGTAAAGTGAATGATGTGAGGCTGATGAAGCAGCTCGTTATAGACCAATTCTGGAAAAGGACTATCTTTCCAGGATGAATATTCATATATCCTGGGCATTTGATTCCATTTGGGATGAAGTTCTTGCCATTTACCTGCAAGAACTGCATTTAGCCCATCCTGATCGTTAGACAAATGTTCTCTCTTCATACATTCAATGATTTTTTTCCCTATATTCTCAGAGCGCCACTTTTCCAGATTCATGACTAAAAGACCAGAATTAAAGTATTTATAATCAAGAGGAATTCCGAGTTTTTCATAGGTTTTCAAGGCATCAGAATTCGATATATACAACTGGTTATCGTCTTGCACTGCTAATACATAGTTATCCCCAACATCAATCTTCCATAACTCTTCTAAATCTCCTGTGACTACCATGTCGGTATCTAAATAAATTGCTTTATCAAACTTTTTTGGTAATAATTCAGGGATGAAAATTCGATAATATGAACTAACTGTTAGATGCCTAGTCAGTAGTAATTCTTCAAAGAGTGTATTATCAGGCTGTACCCATGAAATATCAATTTGTTCTGAGTTGAGTGACTTGATAATCTTACGTTTGTTGGTTTGGCTAATTCCTCCATCAATAATGAATAAGGCTATCTTTCGATTACTTTTAATGTTGGTAAGTGCGGAACGAACTGTGACTGCAAGGGGCATGGCATAGTTATTATCAGCAGCACAAACTAGAACAATCGGCTGACTGTTGGAGCAAATGGACATAACGGAAATCCCTGATGACTAATTCGCTTGTTCTACAACGCTAGAAATAGATGATTGTCTTATCTAGCGGGTGATAAAGAATGCCTGCGCTCCCTGGCTAGGACAGGCAAATCTTGGGTAGATGCGAACTAACTAATCAAAAATTAATTGACTGCTGCTGTTAAAAGATGCGACTGTTCGGGAATTTGGGCGACAATGGATTTGCCAATTTCCAGTGAAGAAGTGGCAGCAGGAGAAGGAGCGTTGCAAACATGGACGGAGTTTTGGTCTTGAACAATCAAAAAGTCGTCTACTAGTTTACCGTCGTTCATCAAGGCTTGGGCGCGAACTCCTGCATGGCAGGGAACTAAATCCTCTGATCGCACTTCCGGAATTAATTTTTGTAAACTTTTGGTGAAGGCTGCTTTACTAAATGAGCGAATAATTTCTTGTATTCCTTCGTCAGCGTGTTTTGCTGCAAGTTTCCAGAAACCTGGGTAAGTCATGACTTCGGCAAAATCACGCAAGTCAAAGTCTGTTTTTTTGTATCCTTCGCGCTTGAGACTGAGAACTGCATTGGGTCCTGCGTGGACGCTGCCATCTATCATCTTGGTAAAGTGGACACCCAAGAAGGGAAAATCTGGGTTGGGAACGGGGTAAATTAGGGTCTTGACAAGATAGCGCTTTTCTGGCGTGAGTTCGTAGTATTCGCCCCGGAATGGTACTATTTTGGCTTGGGGATTCACTTGAGCTAATTTGGCTATGCGATCGCTATGCAATCCAGCACAATTAATTACAAAGCCAGTTTCAAAAGTACCGTTATTAGTTTCCAGCACTTGATTTTTACCACTGCGGGAGATTTTCTCAACTTTTGTATTCAGACGCAGTTCTCCACCTTGCTTTTCAATTAACTCTGCGTACTTCAGACAAACTTGCTTGTAATTGGCAATACCAGTTGAAGATACCTGTATGCCGGCTACGCAAGTGACATGAGGTTCAATTTCTTTGACTTCTTCGGCACTGATTCGCTTAACTTCTAGATTATTTTCCAAGCCGCGTTTGTAAAGATTTTCTAGACGCGGTAGCTCTTGTTCATCGGTTGCGACAATCACTTTACCGCAAACTTCATGAGCAATATGATGCTCTTGGCAGAATTCCACCATTGAGCGACTACCATCACGGCAAAATTTAGCTTTGAAACTTCCTGGTTTGTAGTAAATACCAGAATGAATGACGCCGCTGTTATTGCCGGTTTGGTGAAATGCCCATTTGCTCTCTTTTTCCAAAACTAAAATTCGCGCATTGGGATAGCGTTTGCCCAAAGCCATTGCTGTAGAGAGTCCAACTATTCCCCCACCTATAATCGCAAAATCATACATTGGTATTTTTGCACCTTTAATTACAAAAGTTTAAATTTTATGAGTCAGGAGGTTTTTTCAGTTAAAAGTGAGTAGTTAAAAGTTAGATTCTTAATTCCTAACTCCCGTACAGACGTTTCAATGAAACGTCTCTACATAACTCATAATCTTGCCTACCAGACCTTCCAAGGAGCCTTATTATTCTTCCATAGGTCTTCAAGGTAGTTTTTATCGCGCAAAGTATCCATCGGTTGCCAAAAACCTTGATGTCTGTAGGCAGATAGCTGATCCATTTCTGCGAGCTTTTCTAATGGCTGCTGTTCCCAAACGGTGGAATCATCAGCAATCAAATTGATTACTTCTGGCTCTAGGATAAAATAACCGCCATTAATCCAGGCACCATCACCATCTTGTTTTTCGCGGAAGCTGTTGATTTTAGTTTGGTCTTGTCCTAGGGATATGGCACCAAAGCGTCCGGCTGGTTGAACTGCGGTGAGTGTACCTAAAGTTTTTTGTTCTTTGTGAAATTTAATTAGCTCAGTGATATTCACGTTGCTAACACCGTCACCGTAGGTAAAGCAAAAAGGTTCATTATCAATATGCTCTGCGACTCGCTTCAAGCGCCCGCCTGTCATGGTATTATCACCTGTATCTACTAAGGTGATACGCCAAGGTTCAGCGTTGCCACGATGCACGTTCATCTGGTTAAACCGCATATCAAAGGTCACGTCTGACATGTGTAAGAAGTAATTGGCAAAATACTCCTTGATTACGTATCCTTTATAACCGCAACAGATGATAAAGTCATCAACACCGTGTGCCGAATAAGTTTTCATGATGTGCCACAGGATGGGCTTACCACCAATCTCGACCATTGGCTTGGGTCTAACGCTAGTTTCTTCACTCAGACGCGTACCAAGTCCTCCAGCCAAAATTACTGCTTTCATGCAATTACCTCAGAATTTATAGGTAAATGAGTATTTGAACTTCTCTAAACTGAGAGCATAGCAACTTAACTTATGAGATAAAGTTAATTGTCAATTTTCTCAGTAATAAATCTAACCGTATTTTCACTCCTTAGTATGAAGACAAGGTAAATAAACTTGTATTATCTGTAAAAAAATGAAAAAGGTTTGTAAATGATTATGAATAAATGTAAAGAAAAGTTTTTTTGTAAATAAAAACAAAAGATATATATTAATAAAAAAAGCTAACCTGGCGGCAGGTTGGCTCTTTCTAAATACAAAGTCAAAAGTTGTTAGTTAAGATAATTTTTAGTTACCTTTTAATAAGCTAGTTGTATTTTCAAAGAAAGTGTCACATTTGTTTTCCAAAACGACGCAGATGCTGCTTAATGCTTGTTGGTAATTATCCATATCCTCTTGCTCAAGGAAAATTTTCGCAGATGTCTGCAAATCGGCGATCGCTTGGGTATGATTGGTATTAGAATTCTTGCCACCGTACTGTGAAAGTTCGTAGCGGACTATACCTCGTTTGAGGTACACTTTCGCACTTCGAGAATTGATGCGTAATGCTTGGTTAAAGTCGGCGATCGCTTCTTTATATTCTTGATCGAAATCACTACTGTATTGACCAACTTGATAACGAACAAGACCCCGCTGAAAGTAAGCTTCTGACTTGTCTGCATTTAAAGCGATCGCACTATTAAAGTCTTGTATTGCTTTGCGGTAATCTTGTTGAGAATCCCCGCTATATTTAGCAAGTTGGGAACGGACTATACCGCGTCTGATATAAGCTTCGGCTTCATCAGGATTAAGACGCAGGGCATTATTAAAGTCTGCTAGGGCAAGGTTGTAATCTCTATCGGGATCGCTGCTATATTCGGCTAGCATATAGCGGGCATTGCCCCGGTTTACATAAGCCTTTATTTCATTAGGACTGATTTGTATTGCCTGACTATAGTCGGTAACTGCCCCATCATAATCTTTCAGGTTGTAGCGGGTATTGCCACGGTTAATATGTGCTTTGGCATGTGTAGGATTTTTTTGGATTGCCTGACTAAAATTGCTTAGTGCTTGCTCATAGTCTCGCAGTTTATAAGAAGCATGACCTTGTTTATAATAATCGGCAAAAGTGAGATTATTTTTGCTTTGCTCCTGACGAGACATCAAGCTTTGTTGAGCGTATTGATTTTGGGAAACTAAAGGACGAGTAAATTTAATCATTACGTCCAAATACCCCAACATCCCAAAACCCAGCAAGCACAAAATCACTGGGTAAAATTTTGATTTCTTGGGAGATTGATAATAAGAATATTTTTGCGGTTGTACTACTTGCCGATAATTAATTTGGTTGACGGGAATTGGAGAAACGTTGTTGGTGCGTGTCGGACTTGTGTTGCGTCGAGTTTGTTTGCGCGGTTGTAGATGTTCTTTAGATTGTATTGCCTGGTGTGATGGAAATGGGTCACGTCCGCCTAAGCGCAAGGTACGTTCACACCAAGGACAGTTGTCTAGGTGGCTGCTGTAGCGATGCTGGGGGTTGACTGTGCAGGTATTTAGGTCATTTTCGATTTCAGCTAGTTCTAACAGCCAAGTTTGAGCGCTGGGACGCATCTGTGGATTCTTGTGACCATCCTCAAAACAGCGGACAAACATTTCTTGTAAGCTAGGAGGAAGAGTTTCCCAAGCTGGTGCTATCGGGGTAGATGTGTAGGGGACGCGACGCTGTTGACTGTAAGTAAAATGACCTTGAGCAATGCGTGCTTCGTAGGTGGGTGGTTCGCCTGCACCTTGATAAATACCAGAAAATGGATGTGTACCTTCCATTAACAGTTGAAATATCAGTACTCCCAACCCAAATAAGTCATGGGCGATCGCGCGATCGTATTGAGCAAATATTTTATTTTGTAGTTCTGGTGGGGTAAATTCTGGTTTACCAACTTGGCAGCGGAAAATTACATTTTGGTTTGCATCCCGCACTTGAAACGAATCTGTATCTACCAGCGTCACTAATGCTGTGTCGCTGACCATGATATTCGATTCATTCACATCGCCGACGCAGTAACCGCTGTTGTGCAATGCCGCAAAAGCTGCCGCCAAATTGCGGGCAGTGCGGAGCAAATATTGATAATTAAATAATGGACAGTGTTCGCGCCTAGTTCTGGGGTTGTAGAAGTCGATCGCTGGACGCATCCCTCGAATGCGCGGCATTAAAAAGCCAACAATGCGATCGCTTCCGTCTACTGCTTTGAGCGGTTCATAGGGCCAAGCAATAGAAATATGCCCTAAACTAGCTGTGGGGTTTTCTGGTGGGTTGGCAAGCATTGCCAAAAGTTTCCGACCATGCTGTTCAGTTGGCTTGTGATAAACTTTTGCCACTAAATTGCCATCGGTTGGCACAGCATAAATACAAGCTTCTCCGCCTCGCCCTAAACTGATGGTCAGGTTGAGGATTTCTTGGTTGGTAAGACAACGTAGTACCTGCATTTTGAGAATTACAATAAACGTAAGTTATTTAAGTTAAAGTCGCAGAATTAAGCTAATAATCGCTTAAGGCAGCAATTATTAGCGTTAAGTCATCATCAGTACGTTGGGTGATTCGATCCGAACGCAAAAATCTCACCAACTGCTCTTTTGCCGCTGCTTTATCCTCTGCATTTGCTGCAAAGTCAAATAGAGGAAAAAAGAACGGTTTATGAGGCGCACCCTCTGCCATGTTTAATGCCAGCATTTGTAGCCCGTCGGTAAGAACACCAACGTTGACTATGCCTTCGCGCCATAATCTCATTTGCGCTGTGTCTAGCGCATTCGGCGAAGTTAAAAAAGTGGTAGCGTTGATGTATTCGCCGTTGTCAGGCATAGTTAGAGCAAGTAAGTTGCCTATGCGATCCTTCGCCACTGCCATTCCATCACCGATCTGCACTACTGCGGCAAGTTCTGGTGTAGCAATGGTAATAATTAAGGTTGTTGCTAAATCTTGTGGCTGTTTGTCACAAGCTGCCGCTTCATCTTCTACGGCAATTTTTGCAGCGACGATCGCATCATTTAAAAGCTCGCGCACGAATTCATCATCATCCAAGCTTTGTCGGGTAAATTGTTTAACAGATATATTTTCGATAGCAGCTTCTACAGCCACCATCGCACCGACTTTCCCGCTGACTGCACTTCCTGCACCATCTGCTACCGCTGCTAACAAAATGTTATCTGGCAATATTTGCCAGTGATGTGCGTCTTGACACAGCTGTTTGTTTTTTAAATGGCTTGTACCACCTACAGATGCGGCTACTACCCGCCATTGAGATATTTTGCTTGATGTGTTCATTATGCCAACAGCTGTGTAAGTATTATCAAAGGCGATCGCTTATTAGACAGATCCCCAGCCGATTGGTGGTAGTGCAACCTGTTCGTCTACTTGTGAATGCGAAACCGCTGACATACTCGCCGATAACCAAACAAACATCTCTATAAAGTTGAGTCCTTGGAGTTTTAGAGGAGTACGTACAGCAATTTTACTTAAGCGTGTCATATTAGCATTTTCTACCCCTACGGTAAAAAAAGCAACACGTTTATTTATTTCATCTGTTTGCAAACGCTGGGACGCTTGCTCTATCGAGTGATCTAATTCGCCTTGCGGTTCTCCATCGGTAATCATAAATACCCACGGACGATAGTATGCAATGCCATTAGTGCGGTATTGAAGCTTGCGCTCTTGAATCAAATCCAAGGCTTTATTAATTCCCGAACCCATAGTTGTCAGCCCTTGTGCTGTCAAAATCGGCGGATTGAATTGATCGGCAGTCACAAAGTCTTGCACTACATTTATGTTACTGTCAAAAGTAACTATTGCTACTTCTACTCTTCGTGCCGCAAGGGAATTTTTTACTAATTCATCCTTCAAACTGAGCAAGCCCTGATTTAAAGCCTCAATTGGCTCTCCTTGCATCGAACCTGAGGTATCTAGTAATAATACGCAAGGACAACGTGGTTCTGGGTTCTCAGCAAATTCAACTACTTCATCCAGTTTTAATGTATCAGGCATAACTTTTTGTGTTATGTTAAAGTCCAAAGCTTTCTTTCCCTTTTTCTCAAAGTATATAATTGAAAGCGCCGAACCAACTAAATTTTTGTAGTTGGTTGTCAGAATACTCTCTTATTTATTAAACATATTACTACTAGCTAAATCCCTAAGCATTTAATAAAATCTTAACTTATAACGTAGTTGATTAAAAGGGAATTTACTACGGCGAGTTATTCTCTAGACAAATGCGGGCAGCCTTCCATCAAAAATGTCGCTCTGGAATTGTGGATCTACCGCTCCTTGGCTGTCCACATTTATCGTGGGTTGTTCCAGGGGACTCGCATTACCTGTAGCACTGCATATGATTGAAAAATTATAAATAACCCTTATAGAATATCAAGGATCGCGTGCCCTGCCCATGTTTAATTTTAAAGATTCTATGTAGGGAAGTCAGATTTTAGATGAAAGCAATTCATCATATTTAATATAATCAGCTTTCTTACTATACTTGTGTAACTATGCACACTTAAAATTAAAATGAAGCAGAAAAGATTTTATTTCAAAATATAGTGCAAAATGTAAC
>JBPCQW010000590.1:0-4875 GCA_050997715.1 Hassallia sp. | reverse complement strand
TTAATGTGGCGATCGCATTAACTAATTCACCAATTTCAACGGGTTTAGCAAGGTTTAATTACACCTTCTAGGGGCAAATCCCTGAGGATTTGATACTATTGCTTGAGTCTAGCGGTTTCTTCAACCGTTGGAAACTCAGCTTTGAGTGTTTTAATCACCACTGTTTTTTGATCGCATTCGCGAATGCTTCGATAAACGAGCGTGCGATCGCCATTGTGAAGGATTGTGCCGAGCGTATAACCAGGAGGCGCAGACATCATATGCTGGTTTTTATAGATTGGTTAGTTATTAGTAGATAGTGGACAGTAGGAATTTTGTTGAGGGGACAGGGGACAAGGGGACAAGGGGGACAAGGGGAAAAAATGCCCAATAAGAACTAACAACTATCCACTAACTCTGCTGTTGTGGAACTTGTGAAATTTGCGCCAATTCCTTTTCTTTATCTTCTCTGCGCTTTTTGGCGTAAAGTTGAATAGTAGCTACCATTGCAATAATCATCGCCACAATTACCCAAACAGTAATATCTGTAGGTAGATTATCTTTAAATACAGCTAGCAAGACAATCACAACTAACATCAAACTGGGTGCTTCATTCAAAGCGCGTAATTGTTGACTACTCCAGCGACACTCATCTTGTGCTAACTGCTTCATTAGCCTTTTGCAATAATGATGATAGCCAAGTAAAAGAGCAACAAATCCTAGTTTGACATGCAACCAAGTTTGTTTTAAAACTTCTGGTTCAGTAGTTAATAAACCGATTGCCATTGCTACTGCTAACAACATTCCCGGAGTCGTGATAATGTTGTAAAGCCGTTTTTCCATTATCTGATACTGATTTTTCAATATCGTGCGTGCTGGTTCTGGTTCTTGGTTGGCTTCGACGTGATAGATAAAAAGACGTACTAGATAAAATAATCCAGCAAACCAGACTACAATGCCGATAATGTGAAACGCTTTAAACCATGAATAAGCCATGAATCGTAACCTGCCTTTTTAAAACTCTGCTCAGGCTCTTATTGCTTGAGTTGGTCGTTCGTCATACTAAATACTAGGTTACGTTAAAATGCTCCTTGGCTTGTACTGCAACAAACGAATTAAATTTTTTGGCGATCGCTTCAACGTTGGCTTATACTTCAATCCATAAAACGGCACCACAAGACATTTGAACTTTCCCCCACTCCCCCACTCCCCCATCTCCCCCCCCTCCTACCCCTACTGATACCCCGCAGCTTGCAACAAAAATAATTTTGCATAGCGTCCTTCAGCTTGCAACAACTCTTCGTGAGTTCCCTGTTCTATCACTTCCCCATTTTCAATCACCACGATTTTGTCAGCCATCCGCACTGTGGAAAAGCGGTGAGAAATTAACAATACCATCTGATTTTTGGTTAAAGCGCGAAAGTGATTGAAAATATCAAACTCAGCTTGAGCATCCATTGCTGATGTCGGTTCATCTAAAACCAAAATATCTGCACTATCTCGCATAAAAGCACGGGAAAGAGCTATTTTTTGCCACTGTCCCCCAGAAAGTTCTTGTCCACCTCGAAACCATTTACCAAGTTGAGTTGTAAAACCTGCGGGTAACTTCTCTACGAAAGGTAGTGCCATGCCTTTTTCAGCGGCAATTTCCCAAAGTTCTCTATCTTCTAATCGTTCCACATCACCTACACCGATATTTTCGCCGACGGTGAATTGATAGCGAACAAAGTTCTGAAAAATTACACCAATACGGCGTCGCAATACATCAACATCCCATTCTTGCAAGTCTAAGCCATCGAGTAAGATGCGTCCGGAGTCTGGGTAATAAAGCCGAGTCAGCAGTTTAATTAAAGTCGTCTTCCCAGAACCATTTTCACCAACGATCGCTAGTTTTTCACCTGGCTTCAAATGTAGAGATATATTTCTTAACGCTGGTTGCGAACTTCCGGGATAGGTAAATGTCATGTTCTCAAAACGAATACCATCACCGGGTTTGACACCTTTGGTTGCTTTACCTGTTGGGGTTGGTACTTCTTCTTCGAGAAAATCGTACAGGTTGGAGAGATATAAGTTATCTTCATACATGCCGCCGATGGAAGTCAACGCCCCGGAAAAGGTACTTTGTCCTTGGCGAAAGACGGTAAGATACATCGTCATATCTCCTAAAGTAATCCTAAGCGCTACCGTTTCCAACACAATCCAAGCGTAGGCGATGTAAAAACCAGCAGTAGAAAGTAAACTTAATAGATATCCCCACAAGCCCCGACGCAAAGTTAAATCGCGATCTTCGCCATAAAGCCGATTAAATAGAGCGTGATAGCGTCCTAACAGCATATTTCCTAGCTGATAGAGTTTGACTTCTTTGGCAAAATCTTCTCTAGCTAGCAGCGTTTCTAAATAATGCTGTTCGCGCGTTTCTGGTGCCCGCCAACTAAACAGCCGGAAAGCTTGTGCCGCAAACTTCGTTTCCACAAAAAATGCAGGCATCCCGGCTAAAATTAGGACTATTAATGCCCAAACAGAAAAATTGACAAGCAAAGCCGCATATGTTATTAGTGAAAGGGCACTTTGGACTAAGCCGAATGTGCGCGTTACCAAAGAAAGGGGACGAGTCGAAGCTTCCCGCCGCGCATTAGTCAATTTGTCGTAAAATTCCGAGTCCTCAAACTGGGTAAGATCCAAAGTGAGGGACTTTTCCAAGATAAGAACATTCACCCGTTGACCGAGTAGCACCCGCAATAAAGATTGACAGACGGAAAGTCCTCTTTGAGTAGCAGCTAATAAAGCAACAGCGATCGCTTCTAATCCTACATACATCAGCGGGTGAGAGTTATTGACAAAATGACTACCGTATGTATGTGATTGGGCAGCTAAAATTACTGCATCGACAATTAACTTACCAATGTAAGCGATCGCCGCCGGCAAAAGACCAGCCACTAAAGTTAAAGTGGCAAGAATAATAGTTAGAAAGCGGCTAGTAGTCCACACCAAGTTTACAGCACGTCCACTGTAGCGGAATACAGCCAGTGATTGACGCAGAGCGTTTCGTTTCACTTCTTCTACCTTTGTTAGTTCCCGAAATAGTAACTTAGCAGCTTTGGCTGATATACGCGATGCCAAGCACTAATCGAACCGGATGATCGGCACACTTTTGAGTCAGAAGTTGCTGTAAGTGGGTTTGAATGCTGTGTTCTTCTGGCTGCAAATGGCACAGCCGTTTCGCGTGGTGATGTCGAACTGTGCTGATAAATACCGTGTTGGCAGAACGTCTAAAGTGGCGATCGCCTCATACTTCCATTTAGCAACGCCATTTTCCCCATATCCGAGTCATTGCACCGGGAATTAGGAAGACCACTTTATTAGCGGTGCATTCGTGATTACATAAAGAAAAAGCCGAACTTTTGACGCGGGTTGGACGTTTACGGTTGTACACCGAAAATGTTTAATGACGATATAAGCGATCGCTTGCAATGGTTGTATGAAGAAATGTACCGTAGCTACGATTGGACAAACCCGACATCAGGACTCTTACCGAGTGTTCCTTTCTTGAAGCGGCAATCAATGACGCGATTGAGGATTTAAAACAGTCCCTCAGTAATCGGATTGCTTCAAACGAACTTAGCTTTGGGGTGCATGTAGCGATTTGTGTAGAGCGTAAAGAGCAGGTAGATTATTTACTGCACCTTTAGAGGAGAAAATTAACCATAAATCTAGTCGGCTTTTTGGGGAAATCAAATAACTGAAAGCTGAACTCAAGTACAAACAAAAATCTGATGAGAACTAAGATGCTATCAAGATTAAGTGTTAGGTCTGTGGTTGTAATTATTTTGCTAATCGGGGTTTTGGAGAAAAGGCGATCGCTATTTACAAGGCTCCGGCTGATATTCTGGCAAATTACGATAATTCACCGTTATCGAAATAAGCGACGACCGGGGCTTTCTTCCCGACCGTCGCACAGAGAATGCCGTATAACCATCAGAGAAACTTTAGTAATGCAAAACTAAACTGCACCCGGACCTCTACCGCGTTTGTCAGTTGTTTCGCTCAATTCTCCTTGCTTGTCTTCGTTGATTTCTGCGAGTTCTTCGACTCGTGCAGCTTCATCTTCGGCTGCTGTTTGGCTTGCGTCTCCGGGTGTTTCGTAATACATTTCCGGTTCAACTGCGTAGTTGTTCAACAGACCTTCTTTATCTACTGTGTAGCCGTCTGTGGTGCGGATGCTCTCACCAAGGTGGGTTTGGTCGTCGGTGATCGCACTTGCTTCTCTTTCTTCGGTGGGGGTTGTTTTGAATTGATCTCCTTCTCTTTCTTTACGAGCCGCAGTTTCCGCAGGCACAATACCTCTATCGTAATTATCTTCTTTGGCGCGATCGGATGAATCTACTGCTTTATTAAACTTTTCATTAGCCATAAATCAAATCCTTTTTCAACTGATTGAATAACTTTATAAACTACATTAAGGGTTTTTGTTATGACAATTACACTATCTTTAGAAAGGAATTAACTCAATCAACTCAGTTTTTTTCTCTATCATTGGGTAGATTTTTTTAAGAGATGCAAAGTTTTTTTTACAAAAAATCTTTAGTAGGGAAGATACATTTTTACGCGTTTTGCTGTATAAAATTTTTTATGGCGCTACCTATACTCTATAGGAATGTGGTCAAGTCAGAAAGGTGATTTCGACTTGACCACAAACAAGCAAAAAAAGATTGAGGACACAAAATTGAATTTTAGTAAATTTGTCTGGGAAAGAAGATAAAGGCAAAACATTTACAAGAAAAACAAACTTATAGTTGCTAGTCTAAATGGCTTCATTTTCCAGACAAATTTCAAATTTGCTAATCAGCAATCGTTAGTTTACATTTGGTCAACATTACTGCCAAAAGTCTGTTTTTT
>JBPCQW010000260.1:0-19586 GCA_050997715.1 Hassallia sp. | reverse complement strand
TTGAGTTGAAAGCCGAAATGGTGAAAGTCTACGGTGAGGCTGATCCCGAAACTTACCCGCTACAAAAGAAACGCCATTCTTATGAGTTTTTGCGGACAATTGGACACTTGCGATCGCGTACCAATTCCTTCGGTGCAGTTTTCCGCGTCAGAAACGCTTGTGCGACAGCAATTCACCAATTTTTCCAAGAAAGAGGCTTTTTGTGGGTACACACTCCCATCATCACAGCTAGCGATTGCGAAGGAGCGGGGGAACTTTTCAACGTCACCGGTTTGAACCTAAAAGACATTCCCCGCACCGAGAATAACGCCGTAGACTACGCTCAGGACTTTTTTGGCAGACCGACATATTTAACAGTTAGCGGTCAATTAGAAGCCGAAGTCATGGCGATGGCTTTTAGTAACGTTTATACTTTTGGTCCCACCTTCCGTGCGGAAAATTCTAACACGTCGCGCCATTTAGCCGAATTTTGGATGGTTGAGCCAGAAATGGCATTTTGTGACTTAGATGGGGATATGGATTTAGCCGAAGCGTTTCTCAAACACGTTTTCAAATATGTGTTGGAAACTTGCCCGGAAGATATGGAATTTTTTAATCAGCGCATAGATGATACCGTTTTGTCAACGGCGGATAACATTATAAATAATGAATTTCAGCGTTTAACTTATACAGAAGCAATTTCCCTATTAGAAAAAGCCGACGTCAAGTTTGAATATCCGGTAAGTTGGGGTTTAGATTTACAATCAGAACACGAACGTTATCTAGCCGAACAGTTATTCAAAAAGCCCGTCATTGTGTCTGATTATCCCGCGAAAATAAAAGCGTTTTATATGCGCTTAAGCGATGATGAAAAGACAGTGCGAGCGATGGATATTCTCGCACCGAAAATTGGCGAAATTATCGGGGGATCGCAACGTGAAGAACGTTTAGATGTGTTGGAAAAGCGGATAATAGCGCAAGGGATGCAGCCAGAAGATTTGTGGTGGTATCTCGATTTGCGTCGTTATGGAACCGTACCTCACGCTGGTTTTGGCTTGGGTTTTGAGCGGTTGGTGCAATTTATGACTGGCATGGCAAATATTCGCGATGTGATCCCGTTCCCCAGAACCCCGCAAAGTGCCGATTTTTAGTTTGAGAATTTGAAAACCAGACGATTAGAAATCGCGTCTACACAAACCAAGTTCGTCTGCGCGAACTAATAAAAACTTTGAAACCCGCGAATGCGGGTTTTGCTTGTATAGCCGCGTATTTTATAAAGCGATTAGTTAAAATTAAGATTTTTGAATCTCTTCTTGTAAAACTTGAATTTGCTCAAGAGATAATTCAGTAACTTGAGCAATTTGCTCTAAACTCATTCCTATTCGCAGCAAATTTAAAGCCAACTTTCTTCTTGTTTCTGCTTTACCTTTGGCTTCACCTTCTTCTAGGATTTGTTGATAAATGACTGATTCACGCATAATCTCACTCCTTAAAATCTTGCTAATTACATTTTTATCTAACACCAGACCTGCTAAAATTCCACTGGCAGCAGCTATATTTCTTTGTAGCTGTTGATCGGTAATTGCTTCAACTGCTTTCGCTACTTGGGTTAATACCATTGTAGGATCATTTGTCTGACTTAGCACCGCAAAGGGTAATAAACCTGCAATACTCATAAACCTGTCTGTCGGTTGTTCCCAAAGGCGTATTATCTCAAACTCATGATAAGTATTATTTAACCTAAAACTGTTTTCACTTACTAATATTGAACGTGTTTTTCGTAAATAAATTACTATTTGACGGATTGCTTTACGAGGAAAACGGCGATAAACCCTAACCCGATAATCTAACATCCGAAAGGGGATATCTCCATCAGCTTCAGTTTGAAATTCGGTATGCAGAACTAAATCATCAGATTGCAATAAAATTAATGAATCAGCACGAATTGGTTCGCTTGATAATTCAGTAGGGCTAAGTTCTGTTAATTTAATCGGTGAACCTAGTAACCATGTAGCTAAGTCATCTTTGAAGTTTTCGGCAATGAATTTACAGATATTGTCATACATGGCAGCCTGAAAGTAAGGGTATCAGGTATTGTTGATAAAAATTAACTTTGTTGCTGTTGGGTTTTCTTGCGTCAACCCAACGTAATGTTACTACATCACTGTTTTAAACACCACCTAATTACCAAGTAATTCTTGTCTACGCCGCTCCTGTTCCTGCTCCTGAACTCTTGCGCGTACTCTCGAATATTCATTTACTGCTTCTGAAGATTGATTTATTAGTGCTTGCCTTAATTCACGAGCTTCATCGCCATCTCCTAAAAGCGAAATCAATTCTCTTCTTTGTGGTTTTTCAAGTGTAATAAACCACTTTATAAAAGCTTTTAAAATTTCTTCTCCTGAACCAGATACCTCATCATGGGCAACAACACAAGAAGGACAAACGTTAATCTTATAACTTTTATACCACTCTTGTACCCTGTCTCTAAAGTAACCTCCGCCAGCATGAGACCTTGTTAGAGAGCATTCTTCACTCGATACATCTTGATTGGCAATACAGTCTAAAATGGAAGTTTTATCAGAACTATTAAATAGGATTGCTAAAGATGCAACATCAACAGAACCAGGATATCCAGGGAGTATTTCTCCTGTTGACCCAAGCCAAGGATATTTAGTCAATACTAAGGAGTAATGATATCGATAAAGTATACAATATTTGATTGCTTGCTGTTGGTTATATGTATTTTTAAGATATCCATTAATATTATTTGTATCAAATCTCATTCGCTTGTAATAGTTAGAAGAAAGTACATCTTCTTGGCAGCTTTTTGCTACATTAGCCAGTATCTTCATGTTAACTTGTGCATCACTTTTCATTGGTGTTAACAACAAAGCCGAGCTAGTTACAATCAAAGTGATTAAGCTTTTAACGGTGAATTTCATCATTTTTTCTCCTCTCTTATTACTTGTTCTAATTCATCTGATGCTTTAGGAATGGGAGCCTTGGAATCCCAAGGTAGTGTGGAATTAACTGGGTCAGATTTTGGACTTACAGGAGTTTCTTGTCGTTTGGGTGGTGCTTGTTGTCTGGGTGGTGGTTGCCATTTATTTTGAGTTTTTACAGTTATTTTTGATGGCTTTGTTCGCAAAGCAGTTTGTTTGGCTTTTTCAGCTTGAATTGCTATTTTTCGCTGTTGATCGGCTTTAAATAGAGCTTGTCTTTGTTGCTCGGCTCTAATTGCTGCTTGTTTCCTTTGTTGTGCTAACAAAGCTGCTTGTCGTTCTTTTTCTCTTCTTGCAACTTCTAGCTTCTCCCTTTCTGCCCTAGCAGCTTCTTGTTCTCTGATAGCTGCTTGTTTCTCTTGTTCTGCTTTCGCAGCTGCTTCTTGCTTTAGCTTTTTTTGTAAAGCCGCTTGTCTGTCTTGCTCAACTTTCTTTTGTTCTGCTTTGGCAGTTGCTTCTTGCTTTAGCTTTTTTTGTAAAGCCGCTTGTCTGTCTTGCTCAACTTTTAAAGCAGCCTGACGTTGTTCTTTTAAAGCTTCAGTTTCGGCTTTCAGTGTGTCTTCAGTAGGCAAAGTTAAGGGACTTTTTATCGGATTGGGTTGAGCTTCCTTAGCAGTTTCCGGAACTTGAGTAACTGGCAAGGGAACTGAATCAGGAATAGCAACTGGAACAGTTTCTACAGGGGAAACCGGGTTATTAGTGCTTAATTGATTGAGAGCAGCAATACCACCAGCAAAACATACCACTCCTAAGCCAATGAAAACCTTCCAAAAGTTCTGGGGTTTCTGAATCTGACTAGCAGAAGCTTTGAGTGGTTTAACTCCACCGACAGAAACAGTTGTGAAACAACCAGATGACTGAGATGCATTAGCTGGTTTAAATTTGGTTTTTTGTCGTTGGGTATTAGGTGTATTTAACTCCTTCTCAATCTCTTTTAAGCGCTGTAAAATTATCTGCGGATTTTGAGGACGCTGATTTGCAGTTGGAGCCATCAAATGATTAATTAAGTCTGCCAAAATCGGAGAAATATGAAGTGCATGACGATGCCAATGCAACTCATTAGTCAGAGGATCGTACATAGCTGAATTCTGCGGTTCCTTTCCCGTCAGAAGAAAAGCAAAAGTACGTCCCAATGCGAAAAAGTCAGACTGTTGTACCGAATAACCGTTTTGTTGCTCTGGTGGTGAATAGCCTCCTGAAAAAATTCTGGTATGGCAATCTCCCGCTAAAATGGTTGTTGTAACTTGTCGAACTGCCCCAAAATCAATCAAGACAAGCTGCCCACTTGGTCGCACCATGATATTCTGAGGCTTAATATCACGGTGAAAATATTGATGAGCGTGTACCAAAGCCAAAATTTCCACAAGTTGTCTGAGCCAATTAAGGGCTTGAACTTGAGAAATCGGTTGATAATCACGAGATTCCATCCACCGTTCTAAATCTACCCCCTCGATTTTTTCCATCACCAGACAGTGCAATGGCAAAGGGCTATTTTTAGGTACAACGGTAAAGTAACCAGATTTTTCCACCTGGGGAATTCCAGCACTATGCAACTGACTCAAAACCTTTGCTTCCTGTCGAAACAGTTCAATGGCTTTCGAGTTGTTCTCAGTCAGCACTTTTAAAACTTTAGTTGTGCCACAATCATCAACTTCAAAAGTTTCGCCAAAACCTCCTTTACCTAGTTGTTTGAGTACCCGATAACGACCTTGCAGCAGTATTTCTGACCCACAGTTACGACAAATGCAATTGTTCGCATTCACTGGGTCAATAGGTTTTGGACAATGGGGATTGATACAATAGCTCATTGCACCGACTTTTATTCATACCCAAACAGATGCATAAATTAAATAAATATTTAAGCTTCTAGTACTAGATTTCCCTAAAAATCTGACAAAGTAACATATTTTGTGAGATTGGTTGGGTTGCGCTGTCGCTTAACCCAACCTACAATCAGCAATAATGAAAAAAATAAGCCGCTCCTACAATAAGTAAGAACAGCAATACAGACGGTAAGCCTTGATGAATGTGTCGTTAACTCCTGAGCTTGAACAGTTTATCCAAAGTCAACTTGAAAGCGGTAGGTATGCTTCATCTGACGAATTGATTATTGCGGGGATCAGGCTTCTAGAGGAACAGGAACGCATTTATAAAAGTCGATTTGATGAGTTGCAACGAGAAATTATAATTGGTATTGAAGCCTCAGAACGCGGTGAGGTTGTTGATGGGGAAACAGTTTTCCGTCAACTGCAATACAAGCTAGACCAGCGTCGTCAGCAAGCGGGTTAATGACCAACATTTGCAGTTTTACCGTTCTGTGCTAGTCGAGATATTCAGAGCATTATCGACTTTGTTGCTGACAACAGTAGTTTTGAGAAACCGGGTTTCTTGTTATAATTCGTTAGATATTACACCGAGTTGCTTCATCACTTCTAGCAAATTCAATTCATACCACCATTCGACAATTTTACCTTCAGATATACGAAAAAGATTTAAATCGCTTGCATTTATCAATTTTCCGGTTGGGGAAATTCCCATAAAATCACCTTTATGTGTGCCTTTTATGGTAGAGCGAAAGGCAACTTTATCATTTTCAGCGATCGCATTCTCAACAGTCACAAGTTCGATATCGGGGAAACTTTGGTACAAAAGCGCGTAAAAGTCCTTAGCTTGGCTTCCACGAATCGGCTCAGACCAACCGCAAAAGTACCACATCATATCGGATGCCACCAATTCATCCCAAACTTGATCCCACAGAGCAACATTTCCCCATGCTTCTTTGGCAAAGCGGAGAGCGATCGCTTTGTTTTGTTCGCTTAATGTAGACATGAAAATCTCCTTTTAACTGAATCAGAATTCTTAATTCAGTATCGCGAGTGAAACAAACTGCTGTCTTCAAAGTTCTTGCGTTTGTTTTCCAAGTTCTTGCTATTGTCGCAAAAATGCCTTTGGGGTCATCCCAACTAAGCGCTTAAAATGATAGTTGAGATGTCCCTGACTAGCAAAACCTACAGCATGAGCAACTTCTGCGATCGTCAATTTTTTTGTTAGAAGCAATTGCTTGGCACGGTGAATTCGACACCGAATATGATATTGATGCGGTGAAACTCCAGTAGTTTGTTTGAACAAATGGGCAAAATGATAAGAGCTTAGTTGAACTACATTTGCCAGTTCAGCCAAGCTCAAATTCTGCTCTATATGCTCGTTAATATAGTCAATAACCTGCTGGAAATTTCGCTGGATGCCTCCGGGGACAAAATCCGGAATGGCGCATTCTCGTGTCGAGTAGCGAGACACTAAATGAACTGCCAATGCATTAGCCATCGAATCAGCATAAAGACGACTTCCTGCACCGTCTGTCTCTAATGCCGTTTTCAGCGCCAACCCGATATGATAAATCAAGGGATCGTCAAACGTCAATTGTGGGATGAGTTCGACGCGATCGCACCCAAAAGATTCGTAATTAGTAGCACAAAGCAGTGTTGGTTCGAGATAAAGTTGCAAAAATTCGGTTTCTCTATCCCACTGAACGCTTTGCTTGAGGTTCGCTGGATATAAACCAATATCACCCGTTTCTGAATGGATTGTATGAAGATGCCCATCCACCACATGCTCTAATAAAACACAAGCGCCAATATTAATGCAAATAGTATGATGTGGGGAACTAATTTCTGGAAGCGTGTGAGGAGGATGACGGTAGTGTGCAAGCTGAATTTTATCCCAGCCTGTTGCCTGACTTGAAGCAATTGGCACTTCAGGAAGAACAGACAGCAGCACATTATTAGCGTCGCTAATCAAAATATTGAAGTAGTGGGGAGTAAGTCTCAAAAATTAAGCAAAAAGCCATTTCCAAAGAAAATGGCTGATAATCTTGATTGAGAATTTAAATTTGAAAGAGTGCGATCGCACTCTCTTTGAAGTTCTGAGTGGAGATTTCCTCCTCTCAGATTCTTCTGTTAAATCTCAAATGGGTTTTTACGCCATTTGATTTTCAATTGCCCACCGCGCTAATTCAGTACGGTTGTGCAAATTGGTTTTGCCCAACATATTAGAAACGTGGCTTTCAACGGTGCGCTGACTGACGTTTAGTTCTTCAGCGATTTCCCGGTTAGCTAAACCCCTAGCAACAAACTGAACTACTTTCAGTTCGGTTGGAGTTAGCTGCACATCGAAGGGAACCTGGATGCGGGAACCGTTTTCTCCTCCTTTTGCTTGGTGTTCTTTCCAGCGGATAGTTTGTTTGAGCGAAGATTCAACTTGGGCAACGAGTTCTTCAGGTTCAAAAGGCTTGACCATGTAGACATCAGCACCTTTATTTAATCCTTTAACTCTGTCGGCACTTTGACCTTTCGCAGAAAGGAAAAGAACGGGAATCCAGCTGGTGCGTTCGTTTTGCCGGACTTGTTCAACAAAAGTATATCCGTCCATTTCCGGCATCATCACGTCACAGATGATCATGTCAGGGATATCCTGCTCTAAAATTTCCAGAGCTTCCCGACCATTTTCCCCAGTGATGACTTCATATCCCCGGAATTCCAAGTAGTCCTTCACCAGCAAGATGAGGTTAGGGTCATCATCAATCAGTAGAAGTCTTTTGTGATCTTTCATGCTGGGCTCTTTCATAGCAGTGGCACTTGTCGCGCTTGGGTCCATCAAGGTCTTGATTAGTTATCCTCTATGGTGGATTATTGAGATGTTGTCCTTTTTTTCCCACTTAACTTGCCTTTGCTTAAGCGATGTCACAAAAGCGATTTTCACTTTTGTGATATTAGTCATTCAATGGCAAAACTCCAGTAAGGATACGTATAGCAGTAGTTACTATAATGCGCTATTATAGATCGCTTTGTACGTGGCTGGTGGAAAACACTGATTAAATAATAATCTTTTGCGTTCACACGTAGGTATTGGAGGTTCGATCAGCCTATCTAAAAACCAACTAAGCGCTTTAATTCTGCTGACTGCTGTTTCATATCCAGTGGATGTTCGCTCATCAAGAAAGGAAGTTTCAAAGCACATGTTGGGTCAAAAATGCATATTCTTCCACCACCATATTGCCTATCAAGTGTTCTTGATTAAGCCGCTTTCCGGGACTTCCGGGGTAACGGAGGCGATACCAGACACCATCCGGGTAAACCACCATTATCGGTCTAGAACAACAAACTCGCAAGCAGTTGGTTTTGGTCTAAGAAATGCAAGTGGGATATTTGTCTTGCGGCTGGTCAAGTTTGAGCCTTTGCAGTCTAACAAGCAAATGTTCCCAAGATTCCAGATTAGCTTGTTTTGTGTAGCTTTTTGGAACTATCTGGTCAGCGCATATAAAAAAATGTGCCTGAATTTTTGCAACTCCTCAAGTTTTTACACAATTTCTTAAGGGTTTATTGCCCTTGAACAGAAGTGGTTTTTGGGATTTTCACACCAAGACTGGATCGCACTCATTGTTACTGATTAAGCGGCTCCCTGATTACTGTTCTATATCAATTTTTCAACTTTGCAAATAAATTTGACCATATAAAAATATTCGTAACTTACAAAACAAAACCCGGCAAACAAAAATAATTGAGTATTTGTACTTAAGTATAACTTTGGTTGCTTAGTTCGGGAACCCGTACAAGTTAATTTCTTGCCATTGCATACCGCAGTTAGCTACATTAGCACTCAGGAGTCGAGAGTGCTAATCTGAGGCGAAAAATTTCTATGGCAGCTGTATCTCTAAGCGTTTCTACTGTAAAACCTTTAGGCGATCGCGTTTTTGTAAAAGTAAGCGCATCTGAAGAAAAGACCGCAGGTGGTCTGTATTTGCCCGACACAGCCAAAGAAAAGCCCCAAGTAGGGGAAGTAGTGGCTGTAGGTGATGGCAAGCTCAAAGACGACGGTGGTCGCCAAATCCCAGATGTGAAAGTGGGTGATAAAGTTTTGTACTCCAAGTACGCCGGCACCGACATCAAACTCGGCACTGATGAGTATGTCCTGCTTTCAGAAAAAGACATTTTAGCGGTAGTTAGTTAACTGTTAACCGTCAGCAATTAACCAACAAAAACACGAATTTACAAATAGCAGGTTGAACGTAGGCAATTATGGCAAAGCGCATTATCTATAACGAAAACGCCCGTCGCGCCCTCGAACGAGGCATGGACATCCTGGCTGAAGCCGTGGCTGTTACCCTAGGTCCCAAGGGTCGTAACGTGGTACTAGAGAAGAAATTTGGCGCACCACAAATTGTCAATGATGGTGTGACGATCGCCAAAGAAATCGAATTAGAAGACCACGTAGAAAATACTGGCGTTGCTTTGATTCGTCAAGCTGCTTCTAAAACCAACGATGCTGCTGGTGACGGTACAACAACAGCAACCGTGCTAGCTCACGCAATGGTAAAAGAAGGCTTGCGGAACGTTGCTGCTGGTGCGAATGCGATTTCCTTGAAGCGCGGTATTGACAAAGCTACCGGGTTTTTGGTAAAGAGCATTGCCGAGCAAGCTCGTCCGGTAGGAGATTCTAAAGCGATCGCCCAAGTTGCGGCAATTTCGGCTGGTAACGACGAAGAAGTCGGTCAGATGATTGCTCAAGCAATGGACAGAGTAGGTAAAGAAGGCGTAATTTCCCTAGAAGAAGGGAAATCTATGACCACCGAATTAGAAATCACCGAAGGGATGCGCTTTGACAAAGGCTACATCTCTCCTTATTTTGCGACCGATCCTGAGCGGATGGAAGCAGTGTTTGATGAGCCTTACATCTTGCTCACAGACAAGAAAATCGCTTTGGTACAAGACCTCGTACCAGTGTTAGAGCAAGTTGCTCGTGCTGGTCGTCCTTTGGTGATTATCGCCGAAGATATTGAAAAAGAAGCTTTGGCAACTTTGGTTGTAAACAGACTGCGCGGCGTTTTGAACGTGGCTGCTGTCAAGGCTCCGGGATTTGGCGATCGCCGCAAAGCGATGCTAGAAGATATTGCCGTTCTCACCGGTGGTCAACTAATCACCGAAGATGCAGGTTTGAAGCTTGACAACACCAAGCTAGAGAGCCTGGGTAAAGCTCGCCGCATCACCATCACCAAAGACAGCACCACGATTGTTGCCGAAGGTAACGACGTTGCTGTGAAGGCGCGTGTCGAACAAATCCGTCGTCAGATGGATGAAACCGAATCTTCTTACGACAAAGAAAAGCTGCAAGAGCGTTTGGCTAAACTTGCTGGTGGTGTGGCTGTCGTGAAAGTAGGTGCAGCAACCGAAACCGAAATGAAGGACAAGAAGCTGCGCTTAGAAGACGCGATCAACGCTACCAAAGCTGCTGTGGAAGAAGGTATCGTTCCTGGTGGTGGTACAACTCTCGCTCACTTGGCGCCTCAGCTCGAAGAATGGGCAAAAGGCAACTTGAAGGATGAAGAGTTAATTGGTGCTTTGATTGTCGCTCGTGCATTGCCTGCTCCTCTGAAGCGGATTGCTGAAAATGCCGGTCAGAATGGCGCGGTAATTGCTGAACGTGTGAAAGAGAAGGAATTCAACGTTGGCTACAATGCTGCGACTAACGAGTTTGTAGATTTGTTTGAAGCTGGTATTGTTGACCCCGCGAAAGTGACTCGTTCTGCTCTGCAAAACGCTGCTTCTATCGCTGGTATGGTGTTGACAACCGAATGTATCGTTGTTGACAAGCCTGAGCCTAAGGATGCTGCTCCTGCTGGTGGCGGCGGTATGGGCGGTGGAGATTTCGATTATTAAGGTTTATTAACTTCAATATTTTTGAAAGCAGTCGTCTCCTAGTGGGGGCGGCTGTTTTTTAACGCAAAGGAGCGCGGAGGGAAACGCAAAGGGGCGCGGAGGAGGAAGAGAGAAGTTATTTGTTTGATGAGACTAAAGTTGTAATCTGCTGTATAATGTCGTTTTGCTCTTGTTTAATTCTTTCGAGCCTAGTTAAAAGTTTTGCTAGTTGATCGTTGTTTGGCTGCGAGGTTAAGACAGAAGTGGAATTGCCTTTAAAGATGTTTAGGGGTTTAAAGTTGAATTTGAATAAGGGCTGAACTAATTTGAAAGGGACAGTAAGTGTGAGTAATAAACCTTTCTCAATCAAACGACTGAAGGCTTTAAATAATTGTTTGTTTTTTCGGCTGTTTCGGATACAGTGCTGAGGGATTTATTAGTTAATTCAGTTAGAAAATTAACTGTTTTACTAGTGATTTGATTTAAAAAGAACTTTCCCTTCTGGAAACCTTGAGAAACTTCTTCAGATAAAGCTATTTCTAAAAATAAATTACTTCTATCCACTGGAGTTGCCATGATTATCTTACCAATTGTTTTTTAGCAAACACAGCTTATCATCTAAGGCAAATAATCAGGTTGGGGATAAACACGTAGATTTACTTGCAATAATTTTATACTAAATATTTGTTTGAGATTGCACATTGCGATCGCACTTTAAACCAAAAATGCTAACTATAAACTTGGCTTTAACGGTATCTCAATCACAAATTTTGTACCTTGACCTAGTATTGAATCACACCATAATTTACCGCGATGCTTTTCAACTACAATTTGATAGCTGATAGATAATCCTAAACCAGTTCCTTTACCTACAGCTTTGGTAGTAAAGAAAGGATTAAATAATTTAGAGCGAATATCTTCAGGAATACCTACGCCATTATCACGAATGGAAATTAACACCTTATTTTCATCTGTTAGTTGGGTATGAATACAAATTATCGGCACTTGAAAATTCGGAGTTACTTCTATTTCTTCTAGTGCATCAATTGCATTTGTAATTAAGTTCATAAATACCTGATTTAACTGACCGGCATAGCATTCAACTAAAGGCAAGTTACCGTATTCTTTAATAACTTGAATTTCTTTTTGGTGATTTTGTGCTTTGAGACGGTGCTGTAAAATCATTAATGTATTGTCAATACCTTCGTGAATATCCGCTTTTTTGAATTCGGCTTCATCTAAACGCGAAAAGCTTCGCAGTGATAAGACAATTTCCCGGATGCGAGTTGTACCAACTTTCATTGACTGAAGAATTTTAGTTAAGTCTTCGGTAATAAAATTGATATCAATTTCATCAAGTAATTCTTGAAGTGATTTCGGCGGATTTGCATAATGTTGCTCATACGCTTCAAGCACTTGCAGAAGGTCTTGTGTATACTGATTGAGGTGGGTAAGGTTGCCGTGGATAAAATTCACTGGGTTATTAATTTCATGTGCTATCCCGGCAATCATTTGTCCCAGCGCTGACATTTTTTCATTATGCACTAACTGAGTTTGCGCTTGTTGTAGTTCGTGGAGTGTTTGAGAAAGTTCTTCTGTCCTTTGAGTAACACGAACTTCTAAGTCTTCGTTTGTCTGTTCTAGTTGTTGATTTGTTTTTTCTAAAGCTGCAAAAGAATCTCGCAATTGCTGTGCCATGCGATTAAAAGAACGAGCAAGAATATTCAGTTCGTTAACCTGAGTTTCTTCGACAATTTGATTCAGTTTTCCAACGGCGATCGCTTCCGATGCTTGACTCAAGCGTAGAATTGGACTGGTAATCCAGCTTGCTGTATACATTCCTAATAGAATTGCAACTGCCAATGCCGCCAAACACAATAAGATGGTTGTGCGAGTATTGGCGTTAATTTGTGCCATAAAATCGGATTCCGGCACTGTAACAACCACCAGCCAGTCTAAACCATATTTATCTTGCCACGGAGTCACTTGTACAAACTGATGTTCCCCGTTGAAGGTGATGTTAAGCTCTTGATTATTCTGGATAGATTGAAAATTTTTAAACCTTTTTTTCAACTCACTAGCAATACTGCGAATCAACGGATCGGGACTTTTAAGGACACTAAATCGTTCTGCTTTTCCATTTACTTTATGCAAGATGGAATGCTTACTAGAACTGCCAACTAGCATTCCATCGCGCTCGATGATGAAGACTTGCCCAGAAGAACTGACTTTTAGGTTACGAAGAAACTCACTGATATTCGTCAGTAGCAGATCAATGGCGATTACACCGAGTTGCTTGCCATTTTGATCGTAGATTGGATATCTGGCAGGTAAGCCGACATAATACTCAAATCCATTATTGGAAGTTGAGTTTTTGGTTTGTAGCGCCTTACCTTCTTGAGTGATTTTTACATTCCCCGGATCAAACGTAAAGATAGGACCCCAAATAGGTTTGCCTAATCGGGCTGCATCTTTACTGCCTTGTTGCGTCCAGGGATCAAACTCATAGCTTTGCAAAAGTTTAACGCGATTTCCCCGGTTATCCGCAACATATTCTGACGCTTTCCCATCTCCAATCAAATTTTCGTAGACTAGCAGATCCACACCGTTAATCCAGCGTCCTGCTCCAGCTTCTCTGCCGTCAGTTAACACATAGCCGATATATGTGATATCCTTAAAGGCTTTGGCTTGTCTAAAGAGATATTGCTCGTTTGCCCTTTGATTATTTAAATTGAGTTGTCCTGCGGAAATTGCATCCGCATTGAGTTGACTCAGTTGCTGTGGTAACGCTAGATAAATAGCTAAATGTTCATCAACTTGCTGACTGGCTTTATCAATTAGCTGATTGGCAAGGTCATTAACTGCTTGTTGCCCATTTTTAAAGGAAAGATATCCCACTAACCCTACAGCCGCAAAGATTTGTAGCACAAAGGGAACGACGAGAATCAAGCGCAGAGGTATCGATTTAGTTTTCTTACCAGGATGGATGTTTCTAGGGTTGAACTGCATTGTCAAGAGGAATGTATAAAGTTACTTCACAACCAATTTAGTTGTGTAAATGCCACAGAACCAGTTTTCTTTCAACCTCTCCTGTTTTTTATGCGTTTTTGCGTTCTCGATTTATCCGTGGCAGGTATTTTTCAGGAGAAGTAACTTTATAATTCCCGAAAAACTCTGGAAAATATTTATTAGTATGGGTAATTAACTTACCTTAATAAGATTACTAAGATTTTTTCCATCCCACACCAATGAGCCAAACTAACCCGGAAACAACACCGCTATACACCCTCAATCCACTAACCCGATTCTCTGACAGAGCAGCGGATTATGTGAACTATCGACCAAGCTACCCAGCCGCAGCAATTGATATTATCCTGGAAGGGTTAGCACCACCGACGCAACTTTTAGCGGCAGATATTGGTGCGGGTACTGGTATTTCCTCGCGGTTGTTAGGTAAAAAAGGAGTTAGCGTCATTGCTGTTGAACCAAATGCAGCAATGAGAGAAGCAGCTGAATCACATCCATTAGTTGAATTTCGAGATGGAACAGCAGAAGTCACTAAGTTAGCTGATGCATCGGTTGATTTAGTAACTTGTTTTCAAGCTTTTCATTGGTTTAACCCAGAGCCAACTTTGTTGGAGTTTTGGCGCATTTTGAAACCATCAAGACGGTTGGCAGTAGTGTGGAATAACCGCGATAGAGAAGATACTTTCACCGCTGAATATACCCGAATAGTACGCGCAGCATCGAATGGTGAACGAGTAGACGAACGGATGAAATTTGTCGATCCACTGTTAGTAAGTCCGCATTTTGTTAACCTCCGCGAATACGTTTTTGTTTATCGGCAAGAATTAGATTTAACTGGGCTGATTGGTCGTTCTATGAGTTATTCTTCTGTTCCTCGTTCTGGACCCATGCAACAGCAACTCGTCGCGGGTTTGCGGGATTTATATCAGCGCTTTGCTAATGAGCGTGGTTTTGTTTACATTGTTCATAGCACTAGCGTGCATATCGCCGAAGCAATTGAAAATCAAAAGTAGAAGATAAAATAGGGTGCGTTACGCCAAAGCTAACGCACCCTGTTTTAAGCAAAGATGCGAAGTTTTTTGTGAGCGCATTTGCGCCAAGTTTTCATAATTTACTCAACCTAATATTAAGCTTAAAAATGGCAAAACCAGGTTATGAAGGATATTCTGAAGGCACTCCCACAAAATTAGTTCAAGAAACTTTTGGTGATGCCAAAATTTATGCTCAAGAAGTTGATACTGGCTGGCATGGCAAACTTAATTTAGTTTACGCCGATCGCCTGGGGATAACTGCCCTAATTCAGAACTCGCATCAAGCCCCGCTGAAGGTACAACGCCCGTTTTATCCAGAAGGGGAAAAAGTTTGCCATAGCGTCATTTTACATACGGCTGGGGGCGTTGTGGGAGGCGATCGCCTTTCTCTTAATTTCCACCTTCAACCGAATACCAAAGCATTAATTACTACAGCCGCAGCTAGTAAAATTTATCGTAGTAACGGCACTCAAGCTAGACAAAGCATCAATATACAAGTTGATGCTGGCGCTTGTTTAGAATGGTTCCCCCAAGAAACTATTGTTTTTAACGGGGCAATTTATCGGCAAGATTTACGGGTAGAATTAGCTACGAAAGCTAGTTATTTAGGCTGGGAAATTACTCGATTTGGTCGCAGCGCTAGAGGTGAGAAATTTGTGCAAGGAGAATGGCGCAATCATACTGAAATTTGGCAACAAGGCAAACCGTTGTGGATTGATAGACAATGGCTACCGGGTAGTGAAGAAGTTTTCCACAGTCCTCACGGCTTGGCTGGGCAACCAATTACAGGTAGTCTAGTTTGGGTGGGAGGTGCGGTTTCAAAGGAAATTGTCGAAAAAGCACGTTCTTTATTCACTCCTAACTCCTCATGTACAGACGCGATTAATCGCGTCTCTACTCCTCACTCTTTAGCTGGGGTTACTCGTTTGGAAAATGGATTTTTGTGTCGATATCGTGGTTGTTCGACATCTGAGGTGAGAAACTGGTTTATTGATGTTTGGCAGTTGCTGCGGATGTCGTTTTTGAATCGTGGAAATTGTATACCTAGGGTTTGGCAGATTTAAACGAACCGCAGAGGCGCAGAGGACACAGAGAGGAGGGAAGAGAGGGAGATGCAACTTACGCCGCAGGAGAAGGATAAGCTGTTGATTTTTACGGCTGCGTTGTTAGCAGAAAGGCGTAAAGATAGAGGTTTGAAGTTGAATTATCCGGAGGCGATCGCTTATATTTCTGCTGCTATTTTGGAGGGTGCAAGAGATGGGCAAACTGTTGCTGATTTAATGAGTTATGGTACAACTTTGTTAACAACAGATGAGGTGATGGAAGGTGTACCCGAAATGGTGCATGAAGTGCAAGTAGAAGCGACTTTTCCTGATGGGACTAAGTTGGTAACGGTGCATAATCCGATTAGATAAAGCTCACGCAAAGACGCAGAGGCGCAAAGTATGATTCCTGGAGAAATTATTACGTCTGATGGGGAAATTGAATTAAATGCGGGGTGTTCTACTATAAGATTGCAAGTGGCAAATACAGGAGATAGACCAATTCAAGTTGGTTCGCATTTTCACTTTTTTGAAGTTAACGCAGCTTTAATTTTTGATCGGGAACAATCAAGGGGAATGCGTCTTGATATTCCTGCGGGGACTGCTGTAAGGTTTGAACCAGGGGATGAAAAAGAAGTTACTTTAATTCCTCTTGCTGGTAGTCGTGAAGTTTACGGTTTCAACGCCAGAATTAATGGTAAATTGTAAATCGCTTCTAGGCTATAACCATCTCTGGTTTTAAATCAGGTGATGCTGGTTCAAAATGCAACACCATAAATTGTTCCGATTGTAAACCGAGAGATTCGTAAGTTCGTCCGTTGCGTAGGCTTTGCCCGCCGCAGGCATCGCTAAACTCGACTTCAAACGCAGCACCATTAGCCAAGACTTCAACCACTGTGCCAACTTGTCCGCGCCACAGGTTACACTCAGGAAGGTCAACTGTTAATGCAACTACATCAAGTAACTTTGGTGTGTTTATCGTCATTTATTATTACCTCCAGATATTAAAGAGGATAACAGGTTGTTAATCTCGGAATGTTAGAATCATGCTCAATAATCCAGCCAGTCCGAATGGCTGCACTTTTATTTTGCCATGTTCGTCTTGTTTGAGTCTAGGTCAAGCGCGATCGCAATCTCTAATCTTCAACCAAAATAGTAAGAATCAACGGGAATGGTTAATAACCCTGAAAGTTAAATTGATTCTTGGTTCAACCTTCTTCGATGTTTTTGGGATCTGATGCTGCCAAAAATGCTGCGTTGTACCTGCCATCACAAGAAAACTACCATCTGTTAACTCAACTTCTGTTTTCAAATCTTTATTTTGCTTATGTCTAAACATAAACCTTCTTGCTCCCCCAAAGCTAACAGAAGCAATTACAGGATTGGTTCCCAACTCTGATTCAGCATCAGTATGCCAGGAGATTCCATCATTTCCATCTCGGTAAAGATTTAGTAAAACGCTGTTAAACTTAACTTCTGCAATATCCTCAATTTTCTCTTTTATTTGTAGCAGTGTAGATGTCCAAGGTTCAGGCTCAAGATGAATACCTGAGAATGTATATCGCTTGTCTCTATCTCCATACCAAGCAGTTTTTCTCGGTAAGTTTAATTCCTTGCCGTACATTTTTACCTTGTCTTGCCGCCATTTTATTTCGTTAAACAAGGCTTGAAAAAACTCATAGCTTTCTTGCTGATTGAAAAAGTTGCGATAGAAAATCACATCTGCATCAGGCATAGATATAACTTGTTTCTCCATACTCTTAATTGACTCATCTATAACAGAGCCAAATCCTGAGAATAAGTCACCTTGAATCGCATCCATCGTTGATTTTTTCTTCATAAACACTTTTCTCAAAGATTTACAGTGAATTGCCTTTCATATCTTGCTATTCTCGATGTTTCAAATTGTCCACTTGAAACCTTAAAAATTGGTTGATAAATTGCTTCATCTGAATGAAATGGATTTCTAACTTTAGGATACTCATAAAACATATTATAGAAAGTGTCTATTCTATAGTTTCTTCCACTCTGATATGGACTTGTGCAAATAATACGATTAATTCCTTGAAAGCAGTTGATTATTAAGTTATACAGCTTATTTAAGTCAAATGCTTCCACATCTATAATGTTTGAAAAAAGATGAATCTTGATATTGCTATCACTTGAAACAAAATCACTAAACTCTAAATAATCTATATGCTTATTGACTGTCTTGATAATGGAGTTACTAGAGAGATTTGGTTGTAACATTTGGCGAACAAAGTTATAGCCTCGCAACAGTGCAATCGAAGATGGCTCTATGAGTGTAATCGATACTATTTTAGGGTTGATGCGTTTTTCAATGAGATAATCTATTAAAACACAGGTTGCAATTGCCTGACCACATCCGCAGTCAATAATTTCTACGCTTTTACCTTCTGTATACTGAAACTTAGTTGAAGGGAATGCTGCATAAAGTTTGTGAAAATGATGCCCTCCGTAGAGAGCAATATATCTATCGCATTCTGCTTCTTCACTCAGTACTCTTGTACCGCCATCGAGATTGTCAAAAGGAACTTGAAGTCTTCCTGTTCTGGGTCTGTAAATATTATCGAAAAACCTTATCTGTGAGCTTGGGTTCATCGTGAAATACCTTAAGAGTTGATCTAACTACACTCTTAAGTTACCCATGTAAGCATTGCAGTCTAACTGGTAATCATACGGAAAATTTATACATAATTTTTCCAGATATCACCCTATAATTCATTTATTATTATAATTTTATCACTGTATTTTTACTTACATTAACATTTTTGTGTTGAAATTTTTGCCCTTATAAAATTATAAGTTGATACAAAAATTGTCGCCTTATGTCCTCTAGTTTCCTCAAGTCAATTAATCTTCTCAAATTCTGCGGCTTAAATCAATCTAAGAAATAAGTAGTTTATTTTTCAACGCCGAGGGACGCTGAGGGAAGCGCGGAGGTACGCAAAGTTAGAGTTTATTTGCCACACGTTTGATGCCTTCTTTGAGGTGGAGGACGTTAAAGTTGAGAATAAGACCGAGTTTGCAATCGGTGAGTTTGAGATAAGTTAAAAGTTGTACTGAGTGAATTGGTTTGATAGATTCTACAGATTTGACTTCAATAATTACTTTATTTTCAACTATTAAATCTAATCGATAAACACAATCTAATTTCACCTCTTCGTAAATAAGCGGTAATGGAATTTGCTTACCAACATTTAATCCCTTCTTTCTCAACTCGTAATACAAACACTCCTCATAAGCTGACTCTAACAAACCCAGTCCCAACGCTGTATGCACTCGCATCCCACAGCCAATTATCACCCCACTCAAATCATTCTCATCCATCCTCTGCGAACTCTTTGCGCTTACCTTTGCGTCACTTTGCGTTTAAACTCAATTCTAACCTCTAATAGCAGTGCATTATGCCTTACAGAATGTCTCGTCGTGCTTATGCAGAAACTTTCGGTCCCACTGTCGGAGATAGAGTCCGACTCGCAGACACCGAATTATTTATCGAAGTTGAACAAGACTTCACAACTTACGGCGATGAAGTGAAATTCGGTGGTGGTAAAGTTATCAGAGATGGGATGGGACAATCTCCGATTTCTAATGCTGATGGTGCTGTAGATTTAGTTATTACAAATGCTTTGATTCTCGATTGGTGGGGTGTTGTCAAAGCAGATATCGGCATTAAAGATGGCAAGATTTTCAAGATTGGGAAAGCGGGAAATCCTTATATTCAAGACAATATAGATATTATTATTGGTCCGGGAACTGAAGCTTTAGCGGGGGAAGGAATGATTC
>JBPCQW010000547.1:0-3719 GCA_050997715.1 Hassallia sp. | reverse complement strand
CAGGGAATTGAGTTTGACTATTGTTGTTGTCACGCCGCCTATGCTTTAAAGGGCGCAGGTTATGAGACAATTATGGTCAACTCCAACCCGGAGACAGTTTCGACAGATTATGATACAAGCGATCGCCTTTACTTTGAGCCGTTGACCAAAGAAGATGTTCTCAACATCATCGAAGCGGAAAATCCGGTTGGGGTGATTATACAGTTTGGTGGACAAACCCCGTTGAAATTGGCGATACCGTTACAGGAGTATTTGAACCGGGAAGAGACAAAAAACGGGAAGATAAATACTCGCATTTGGGGTACTTCCCCTGATTCTATCGACATGGCAGAAAACCGGGAGCGGTTTGAGAAGATTCTCAACGAGTTAAATATTGCTCAACCGGCAAATGGTATGGCTCGGAGTTATGAAGATGCGCTGATTGTTGCAAAACGGATTGGTTATCCGGTGGTAGTGCGTCCTAGCTACGTGTTGGGGGGACGAGCGATGGAAATCGTCTATTCTGATACAGAATTAGAACGCTACATGAAATTTGCGGTGCTGGTGGAACCGGAACATCCGATTTTGATTGATAAATTTTTAGAAAATGCGATTGAAGTTGATGTGGATGCGATCGCCGACCATACCGGAAGAGTAGTAATTGGCGGTATTATGGAACACATCGAGCAAGCGGGAATTCACTCAGGAGACTCCGCTTGTTCTTTACCGTCGATTTCCTTACCACCAGCGGTTCTTGAGCAAATCCGCACTTGGACGGTGCAACTAGCCCAGGCTTTATCGGTAGTCGGGCTGATGAACATTCAATTTGCGGTAGTTGGCGCTCAAGGCTATTCTCCGCAAGTTTACATTTTAGAGGCAAACCCCCGCGCCTCGCGTACTGTGCCATTTGTTTCTAAAGCTACCGGCGTACAACTTGCTAAACTTGCATCCTTAGTTATGTCCGGTAAAACTTTAGAGGAACTAGGTTTCACTCAAGAAGTGATACCAAAACACATTGCCGTGAAAGAAGCAGTATTACCGTTTAATAAATTTCCTGGTACAGATACGATTTTGGGACCAGAAATGCGTTCTACTGGTGAAGTGATGGGAATTGACATCGACTTTGGACGCGCCTATGCCAAAGCGGAAATTGGTGCTGGCGAACGTTTACCATTAACAGGAACCGTGTTTGTTTCGATGAGCGATCGCGACAAATCCCCCGCAGTTGATGTCGTCAGAGAATTTATCGAATTAGGCTTTACTGTCATGGCTACCCAAGGTACACGTAAAGTCCTGCAAGATCATAAGCTAAATGTTGAGTTAGTTTTGAAACTCCATGAAGGTCGTCCTCACGTCCTAGATGCAATCAAAAACCAAAAAATCCAACTTATCATCAACACACCTTCCGGGGAAGAAGCCCAAACTGACGCCAGATTAATTCGTCGCACAGCCTTAGGCTACAAAATCCCCATCATCACCACCATCGCCGGCGCCAAAGCCACCGTCGCTGCCATTCGTTCGTTACAAAACACAACCTTAGATGTCAAAGTCATCCAAGAGTACAACATAGTTAGTTAACGGTTGAGGAAAGGGGGAAGCCAAATTACTTCCCTCATTTTTGGCAAATGATCCATACGTGCAGAGACGTTCCGCCGGAACGTCTCTACGCTGGTTGCGATGTCTTTATTAATGTTAATTTTTGGACATGATATGAGACACTCTTACGGCACAATACACTTAACCTGATTAGAACCCACACCTTCAGAACTTGCATCTTCTGCAATCAGCGTAACTTCCCCTTTTTTCTCATCAAATACCCAGCCAGTAGCAGGTGCGATCGCCACACCATCAGCAGTTTTGCGAACCGATCGCGTAACACGAGAATTAGGTTCAACAGGTAACGCCGTCAATCGAGTATCTGACCACACCACATCACTACTGAGGAAGTCATCAGGACTGGGAGGTAAACCACCGCGTCCAGTAACGGTAAATTCGCTACCCCCTTTACCAAAAGCCGAACAGCTTTGAGCCACTAAAGATGGCGTATCAACTACATTTGTTGGTAAATTAATAAACCCGCGACTGGGGTCAATATCAAGTGTATTTATATCGACAACCCCATTAATACCCCCACCTGTTGAAGATGCTGTAATATCACTTTGAGGAGTGGGTTGTTGCCGTGACTGGATGCCAAAAATACCTTGAGCGTTGATTGTAACAGTGCCTCCATTACCTGAGAAAGCGTTAGCACTAATATCGCTATTCTCTTGCGGTAGAGCAACAATAAAGCCTGCATCAATATTAATATTGCCACCATTACCACTAGATCGAGCAGTACCCGCAGTCGTAGAGATTTGGCTACCACGACGGAGAAGAAGTAAATCAGTTTGTAAGTTGATGTTGCCACCATTACCCGATGCAGATTGGGCGCTGAGTCTGCCACCGTTGTCTAGGGTAGCTCTAGGTGAGGTGACAATAATATCTCCAGCAGTACCCGTCGGACTTTGGGAGTTAACGAACAAGCCACTGTTAAGGTTAGAACTGCTACCAGAAATGGTGAAAGAATCAGCAGCATTAACTTTGATTGTGCCTGCATTGCCTTGTCCACGGGTTAAGGCAGAAATTGCTGCACCATTTTGTAAGGAGAAAGAACCAGAATCGATAGTAATGTTACCTCCATTGCCAACTGTCCCCGTTCCCACCTGGCTGCGAATCCCACTGGAGACTGTGCCTCTGCTCCCAACAATATCAACTGCCCCACTAACTTTCACATTCACATTCCCCGCATCCCCTCGTCCTGGTAGCTGGGTATTAGAAGATGCTTGACGAGTAGAGGTTTGCAGTTGAGCGCCATCAATTAGTGATAGTGTTGCAGCATTGACGTTGATATTGCCACCTTTACCCATACCCCCTGCTTCTACCGTGCTGAAGATGTTAGCATCTGCAAGAGAAACAGCATCTGTTGCATTCACTGTCACATTCCCCGCATTGCCTTGTCCAAATGTTGAGGCAGAGAGTTCAGCGCCATCTCGTAACGAGAGCAACCCTGAGGTAATGCTGATGTTGCCAGAATTACCAGTAGCATTACTACTTACATTGTTTTGAACCCGGCTGTTCTGCCCCTGAATCCTGATTGCGCCTGTAGCATTAAGCGTTACATCTCCAGCTTGACTCTCAACAGTACCACTACCTGAGCGTATCCCAGCTAGCAACCGACTCCCTGAGATAATATCTATATTTCTGGCGTTGATGGCAATACTACCGCCATTCCCAGCACGGGTATCTAAAGTTGCTGCATTAGTAAGCGACACATTACCCCGCGTTAAATTATCAGGGAAGTTCAAACTGAGAATATTCCCGTTGGTATTCAGCCCGACAGTTCCCGGTTCTGCCACTCCTGCTAGTTCGAGCCTTCCACCCTGTGGAGAACCTACAGACAAATTGCTACCGTCTAAGTTGACATTTCCTCCCAACAATAACAAGCTTTGCCCTTGAGAGACTCTCAAAGTGCTACCAGAAACTTCTATGAACCTATCCCACTAATAATACTTTGTTAATCCAGATGTGGATTGTAGCAAGGTCAATGAATGAGTCAAAGTAAACTTTTTGACGTTCCCATCTGACGACGAGACGGCGATATTTAGGTTGATACCAAGCAAAACAACGCTCAAAAGTGAAATCTCGGCACAGAAATTTTGATAGGTCTGCCTTTATTTTTCTTCGTTTTCCAGACTCGTTTT
>JBPCQW010000498.1:0-13154 GCA_050997715.1 Hassallia sp. | reverse complement strand
GCTTAACCCCACCACTGCTATATGCATATGCTATTGGAGTAATTGCTAAATGGGGATTGGGAATGGGGCAATGGGCAATGGGCACGCTCGATTGGGGGCAATGGGGATTTTCTTCATGGGAAAGGGGAAAAGCCCAATGCCCCATGCCCATTGCCCTATTATCTAGTGCAATTGCACAATCTTAGGATCGCCAGACATGTGAATCGTATCCACAAAACGAGCAGTTTTTGACTGGTTGGAAATAACCAAGCTTTGAGTTCTTGCCCCACCGCTGAAAAAGCGTACACCTTGCATCAAGTTACCACTAGTGATACCGCAAGCTGCGAACAGCACAGTTTCACCAGATGCCAATTCATGAGCATCGTAGACCTTATCAATGTCAGTGATATTCATAGAATTCAAGCGCTCAATGTTAGCTTGTTTGCTTTCACCAATCAAACCTGTTTTCACTACTTCTGGATCGTAGATCAATTGTCCTTGAAAGTGTCCACCCATAGCACGCATTGCAGCGGCGGAAATTACACCTTCAGGAGCCGCGCCAATACCCATTAGACAATGAATGTTAGTGCCGGCAAAACCACAGGATACGGCTGCACCCACGTCACCATCGGAAATTAGTTGCACTCTCGCTCCCGCTTCGCGGATTTCTTTAATTAAATCGTTGTGGCGTTCGCGCTTCATGACTACTACCACAAGTTCATCAATAGAGCGCCCTAAACACTCGGAGAGAATCTTCAGGTTTTCGGTTGGTGACTTGTCGATGTCTACTTTGCCCTTGGCAGCTGGAGGTGCAGCTAGTTTCTTCATGTAGAAATCAGGTGCAGCAAATAATCCACCTTTTTGGGAAATTGCCAAGACAGCCATCGAACCGGGTTGTCCGTATGCTACCAGGTTAGTACCTTCGCAGGGGTCAACCGCGATATCAATTTCCACTAATTCATCTGGGTTACAGAAATCTTTGGCATCATCACGAGAGCAGATACCTACTTCTTCCCCGATGTACAGCATAGGGGCATTATCGCGTTCGCCTTCGCCGATAACGATGCGACCGCGCATGTAAATTTTGTTCATCCGTTCCCGCATGGCTTCTACAGCCACTTGGTCTGCGATGTCTTTTTCGCCCTTGCCCATCCAACGTGCAGAGGCGATCGCCGCTTTTTCAACTACTTCAATAATTTCTAAACCAAGTGTATTTTCCACAAACTCTACCCTCTAAATTGCTTGACTTTGCGTAGTTTTATCAATGATTTCAATTTTCAAGTCTACCAAAGGGCGGATACACCTGGAAAATAGTCTTGACTTGCTTCTGTGTTAAGTTTTGCTGCTAAATGTTTTTATACTGGTCTAAAGTGGCACTCTTGGCTACTTATTTTATAAGTTTACTAAGCCAACTTATAAAATAAGTATTTTTGTTCAATTGTCACAATTACAGGTTAGCCGAATACCTGAATTTCAGTATTTTAATCGCTCCGGGAATCTTTACTGCCTATGACAAAGAATCGAAAGCTGTATGGATACAAAAACTGCACCAATCAGAAATTTACAAGCCATAAAAGATGAAATCACGAATTTTTATATTACGTATGATTATAAGTATAGTGACGAAATCTGTCTTGATTTACTGATAATCTTATCAGTAATGAATTTTTAAATCATAAAATCAATTTTATCAAGAGGTATAAACACTCGTGGGTTTAAAACTTGAAAAAGTCGTCCCTTGGGGACGTTCGATGACGGAATATGTCAAAATGTTTCACCTGAAAGGTTCTGACCTCAACTTAAAAATTATTGATTGTGCTGGAGGTCCTGCCAGTTTCAACGCCGAAATGAATAGTCAAGGATATCAAGTCGTTTCTTGCGATCCAATTTATCAGTTCTCCGGAAGCGAGATTGCCAAACGCATTCAAGAAACCTATTCGTTGATTATGAACAGGATTGAGAACAATCAACACAACTACCTTTGGATAGAAATTGAATCTCCCGCAAAATTAGGCGAGATTCGCATGGCAGCAATGCATCAGTTTTTAGAAGATTTTCCCACAGGATTAGAGGAAAAACGCTATTTAACCGATGGTTTACCTGTGCTACCATTTCAGGCAAATCAGTTTGAATTGGCGTTGTGTTCTCATTTTTTGTTTACCTATTCTGACCACTTTTCCGCAGAATTTCATATAGAGGCGATCGCCGAAATGTGTCGAGTAGCCAAAGAAGCCAGAATTTTCCCTCTATTAAACATCTCCGGAGAACCCTCCCCCCTACTTCATCCAGTACTGAGCGAATTACAACAGCAGGGATATGTAGTTGATATCAAGCAAGTACCTTATGAGTTTCAACGTGGTGGAAATGTACTTTTGCGCGTTTGTCAAGCAAAACGCGATTAATCAGGACTTACGCACAGACTACGTATTTCCGTCATTGCGATGCGAGGAAGACAATCTCAAAGTCTTGTTTTCTCGCGACTGAGTGCGTAAGTCCTATTACTAATTAGCAATTGGCTTTTTCTGGAAATATTTTTTCACTCTTTTAATAGTTAACCGAGAAAAAAATTACCAAAATCCATAACACAAAAATATGCTGAACTTTCTCAACCCCCTTTTAGGTCGTCACCCAGAACGAGTTAAGGCAAACGTAGAAATTTACACTTGGCAAACTTGTCCTTATTGCATCCGTGCCAAAACGCTACTTTGGTGGAAAGGTGTCAATTTCACCGAATACAAAATCGATGGTGACGAAGCAGCCAGAGCGAAAATGGCTGACCGTGCCAACGGACGCCGTAGCGTACCGCAGATTTTTATTAATAACCAGCACATTGGCGGCTGTGATGACATTTATCAGCTAGATACCCAAGGTCAACTTGACACTCTTTTAGGGACTGGGGACTAGGGATTAGGGACTAGGGACTAGGAAAGAAGAGATTTTCATACCTGCTAATGTACGCAGTTTATAGCATTCCCTAATCACATAAGGTACATCATAGCCCCCTCCACGAAGAGCGGGAAGGGGGTTGGGGGTGGGGTTCTTATACCTCACTCAACCGAGAAACGCTATATGATGCGTATTTAGAAATTATTGTTTTGTGCAAAACCATATTTTTTATCAAGACGCGAGGTTTGTTACGTCTTGATATTTTTTACTAATTACTAATTGGTGAACTAAATTGAAAATTCTTATCCTAGCCCCCAGTCCCCAGTCCCTATTCCCTAGTCCCTTTAAATAAGAATATGTTAACTCAATACTCAGAATATCTTATACATAGACAATGGATGACTCATGCCCTAGAATTTGCACAAGCAGCAGGTAATGCCGGAGAAATTCCCGTAGGTGCCGTTATAATTGATTCATTTGGCAATTTTATTGCGGGGGGTGAAAATCGAAAAGAACGCGACAAAGACCCCACAGCTCATGCAGAAATTATCGCTATTAGGTCAGCTGCAAAAATCTTGCAAAGCTGGCGTCTCAACGAATGCACTCTCTACGTAACTTTAGAACCTTGCCCAATGTGTGCCGGTGCTATTGTGCAAGCACGTTTAGGACTTCTTGTCTATAGCCTGGACGATGCAAAAACTGGCTCAATTCGTACCGTCGCCAACATACCTGATAGCGCCGCTTCTAATCACCGTTTGCGTGTAATCGCAGGGGTTGAAGAGTCTAACAGCCGTCAACAGTTGCAAAGCTGGTTTGAAGCGCGCCGAAGTAGGAAAATCTAACGGACAGAGGTAAAACTGTCCGGTAGGCATAACACAAATCAAAAAAGAGAATCTACGGTGTATTTAACATAGCTTTGATCACATTTGACCCGACAATCAGCAGCCACCGTGATGATGGAACTTCACACTTCCGCTAATATTTGCCAGAAAACATCTGCCAATTCACAAACAATTGCTAAATTGGCTCCTACGACCTCTCAAGTTTCTCCTTGGTTAACTCCCTTGGCGTATGTGTTAGGGCGTCATTTCCTTTTACCGTTCTTCTTTCGCCAAATCAGGATCATCGGCAAAGAACATATCCCCACCACGGGTCCAATAATCCTCGCTCCCACCCATCGGGCGCGTTGGGATGCATTACTCGTACCCTACGCTGCTAGTTGCTGTGTGGCAGGTCGAGACTTGCGTTTTATGGTAACAATCAGTGAATGTCAAGGGTTTCAAGGCTGGTTCGTTCGACGCTTAGGTGGGTTTCCTGTAGATCCTAAACGCCCGTCAATTAGCACTTTGCGGCACGGTGTTGAACTCCTCCAGCAAGGAAAAACCTTGGTTATTTTTCCCGAAGGTGGGATTTATCGTGATGGTGAAGTTCACCCGTTAAAGCCAGGAATTGGACGTTTGGCTTTGAGTGCTGAATCTAGTCACCCAGGACTGGGGGTGAAAATTGTTCCGATCAATATCAATTACAGCCAACCTTATCCTAGCTGGGGTACGGATGTTAGCATCCACATTGGTTCACCACTAGCAGTAGCAGATTACACTCATGGTTACGTGAAACAAGATGCTAAACGCCTGACAGCGGATTTAGCAAAGATGTTGCAACAATTAAGCCATCACGAATCAGAGATGATTAATCACAGATTTGCTGAAGTTCCTAATTCTTAGTCATGGGTTATGAATTCGGACATCGTCCAAGTGGGCATTGTTAATAATTCTTTTTCTAGTCCCTAGTTCCCAGTCCCCAGCCCCCTGTACGGTGGCGTGTGGGAACTCGATTACACCAATGTTTAGTCTAAAACAAAGAAACTTAGTATGTAGCTTTGCTTTTATCAGAGACCAAAACAGAGTTAAGATACCCGAAGTTTCCATACCTATTGTGTGTAATTGTCGCGCCAATTTATAATAATGAACTTTGCTGCAATTCCCTTAATTCGCTTCACTTGTTTATCATTGCTAGCAGCCCTCAGCTTGCTATCACCTCTGAATGCCCAGGTAATCAAGTTACCAAGCAATCCTAACCAAGCACAACCTATTGACCCTGATGACCCGAACAATCTGCGTCCCACTGCACCAAATGGTACTCTTTTAAGCATTGAGGGGGGCAAGCGTCTGATGAGTGAGGCAAGTAGTGCAGTTGGTTCTCAAAACTATCCTACTGCTGCGAAGAAACTCCAGGAAGCACGTCAGGTTTTTAACCAGCTATCTAATTTTTATCAAGACTTGAATTCTAGCTTTTCGGGAATTGATAACAGAATTTCTGATTCCCTGCGAAAAAAGGCGCTAGAAACTGCTCAAATGCGAGATGAATCTACCTATCAGCTAGCGCTGGTACATCGGGCGCAAAATCAGCCTGAATTAGCTGTGCCTTTGCTGGTTCAGATTATTCGCTCTCAAAACCCAACGCGGGACTTAGGTAAGAAGGCTTACCAGCAGTTATTAGAGTTAGGTTTTGTGGATTCTCCTTATCCTCGCACTGGTGGTACTTCTTCCTCCCCCTCCCCCCGCACTGGTGGTAGTAATTCCTCTTCTCCAAAGAAATAAAAACTCTTTTTTCGTTGATTATTCTTTTCTTCTCATCGCCCCCTCCTGAACCCCCAATGCTAGGATGGGGTTACGTGCCGTGACATGGCATTCTCAAAAAGTGCGCTCCGCGCTTTGGGCGTGTGCTAACCATTGCTAAAATCTTATGTTGGCAAAGGTAGGCGACAGGTATTTGTTGTTAATAATAGAAACAGAAGTTTTTCAGGAATGGCGATGATTAGTCCGCAGCAGGTTGAGGCAATGATCAAGGCGGAACTCCCAGATGCCCAAGTTCAGGTGCAAGACTTGACTGGTGGTGGCGACCACTATCAAGTCACTGTAGTTTCATCGCAGTTTGCAGGCAAGGGACTGGTTCAACAACATCAGTTAATTTATGCTGCTTTGCAGCAAGCCATGTCAAATGATTCAATTCATGCCTTAGCACTCAAAACGTACACCCCTGAGGCTTGGCAGACAACAGCCGCTTCGTCAAGTTAGGAGGAGCCGTAGAGACGTTTTGCCCGAACGTCTCTACGCAAGTTATGAGTTGAAGAAGATTTTTAATTTGTAACTGCTAATTCCAGAGACGTTTTGCCCGAACGTCTCTACCTAAATCTTGAATCTTCACTCTGGAAACCATAATAGGAAACCCAAAGAACATGACACCAGAAGTTAAAGACCAAATTGACAACTTGTTAACACACAACAAGATTATGGTTTTCATGAAGGGAACCAAGTTGATGCCCCAGTGCGGTTTCTCCAACAATGTTGTCCAGATTCTCAATACGTTGGGAGTTCCCTTTGAGACGGTTGACATTCTCGCTGACCAAGAAATCCGTCAAGGAATTAAAGAATATTCCAATTGGCCCACAATTCCCCAAGTCTACATTGATGGTAAATTCGTCGGCGGTTCCGATATTTTGATTGAACTGTACCAAAAAGGCGAATTGCAGCAAATGGTGGAAGTTGCTTTAGCTTCGTAAAGCTAAACGTTTTTGGTCATTTGATGCTATAAGCGATCGCTCTTGTCCTAGTGAGAGTATTATTCAAGGGCGATCGCGCTTGTTCTAAAATTCCTTCAGCTTTGTTTGGGCTAACCAAACAAAGCTGAAGGAATTTTTTTTATAAATACAATTTGTATCATCAGACCAATATTGCCTATTGACCGATGCTGATAATATGTTACAATTATCAGCGTTGATTAACGATTACTAACGATTAACTCTAACAGGGGATTAGTAGTAATCGTGTTGTCGTTGTGTCTCTGGCTCTGGTTGGGTCATGACAAAGTTAGACCCATCGTACAAGTAGCGGCTGGCTTCCTCCTCTAAACGATGAATCAAATAAGGTTCAATAGTGTTACTATGTCGCAGGGCGGCTAGATATCCATCCAAATACATCCGCATATCATCCGTCCGATAACCGCGATTCCATAGCTCGACGAAGGCGTCGGTAAGTCTTTGGTAGTAGCGAATGCTTTGTGTGTCTTGGAGCATAACAGAGGATAGAAATCTCTTTGGATTCAGAATGGTAAACTATTCACACGCAAATGTGAAGTCATACTTTCAGGTTGCCATCAAATTGAAGATGATAACTCTACTTTGGGGATCACTACCTATTGGCTACAGTCTAACTAGATCCTATTCCAGAAGAAGGGGAAAAGGAATTGCTAGTAAGATATTCTTATGATTGTCTCTCAAACTCGCTGGATTTGAGTGAGGGGTGTAAGCATTTATTTCATCTACCGGATGGAATACTTTTTCATATTTATGCTGAAAAATAGGTTTGGTAAGGATTAGCTTATTTGGTGAGATTTTGTTTGTCAATAGCAGCCTTGTCAAAGCAAGATGTTTAACTTAAGAGATTTTACTTTCCCGGAATTCTAACAAAAATTTAACAAGATTACCAATTCACCTTTCTCAAGGCATAAATTACCTACTTTTCAGCTTTTTTATTAGAAAAAGTTATGCTAATCGCAATGGAGGTAACAAGGGCTACAAAACCTTAGACATTGGCTTTGTTACTTTGAAAGTCATCGACGCTAAGGGGTATTGCCACCGTGGGATCGGTTTGTATTGAAATCATAGAGGGAAATCCCCATCTAAGGTCGTTGCTGGGTTGGCACTTGCAACAACTAGAGTATCGCGTGCATCAAGCCGCCAGTATTTATCAAGCAAGGGAAGTTTTTATCAGCCAACAACCAACACTAATTATTCTTGATGCTGATTTGCCTGATGGCGATGGCATTGAGTTTTGCCGTTGGTTGCACCGTCAGCAACAACCTTTAATTTTAATGCTATCTGCCCGGACTAATGAAGCTGATATCGTCGCTGGTTTGAAAGCTGGGGCAGATGACTATCTCAGCAAACCTTTTGGGATGCAAGAGTTTCTAGCGCGGGTAGAAGCACTAATTCGCCGCAGACGCACACCTGTAGCGCCAGCTTATCTCGATTATGGCTCCATCCAAATCGATTTAGTGCAGCGTCGCGTCCGCTTTCAAGGCGAATTTATCGATTTAACACCCCAAGAGTTCAGTTTACTGTATGTTTTGGCGCAAGCAGGCGGAGTACCTCTAAGTAGGACAGAATTGCTACGTCGTGCTTGGCCCGATGCGATTGATAACCCACGTACTATTGATACTCACGTTTTATCACTACGGAAAAAAGTTGAACTCGATCCTCGACAACCCAGTTTGATTCAAACTATCCGCAATGTTGGATATCGCTTTAACATGGAAATTATAAATGCCAACCCGCCACAATCACAAGTAAAGTTAGCGAAAGAGAGATTTACTAATCAACGTTCAACTCTTAGCAGTCAAATTTCGGAAGGAGAGGTGGTTACTGGATAGTGCGTAATGCAGGGGAAACGGGAGACAATGAGGACAAGGGAGACAAGGGGACAATTTTTTCAATGCCCAACAATTAACTCCATTCTTCATCTACTTGAGTTTGTCCTTTTATCAAGTAGGAGCGTAAGTTAACCCAGTCTACTTCATCGGCTTTTTGATTTGCTAACAAGCGACCTTCCTGGAGGTGTAATAAGCGGGTACAAGACATCTGAGCTAACTCTAATTGGTGATTTACCATGAGAATAGTGGTTTGATGACTTTGAGTTAACTGGGTTAAGACTTGCATGAGATGCTCTGCCGTGCCAATGTCAAGAGTTGATGTTGGCTCGTCTAATAATAAAATTTTCGGTTTGATTATTAAAGCACGAGCGATCGCTATTAATTGTCTTTGTCCTGCCGAAAGTTGCACCTCAGTCCTTCCTAACCAATCATTGGGAATGTGCAGTTGCTCTATCCAGTAACTGACACGTTGCTGAATTGTATCTTTGGCTAAACCACGCAAAACTAACGGGTAAGCTAACGCTTCTGTCACTGTCATTCCCAATAATTTGGATTCTTGGGCTACGAGTGTCACATTAGCGCGTAACTCTAAGATGGGAGTTTGCCGATACTCTTGATTTTCTAGATAGATTTTACCGCTACTCGGTTCATCAAGGCGGTTGATCAGCCGTAATAACGAAGTTTTGCCAGCACCAGTCAGCCCGATAATAGCGATAAATTCGCTTGGAGTAACCTCAAAGGAAATATCTTGTAATATAGGATATCCTTGTTGGTTGCTTTTAAGGGTTTTCAGTTTGGCAAATAGATTTACTTGCTCTAACTTTAGTTTGGGATTATCCAAGTGCAAATTCGGTAGGTACTAATTCTTCTTTATCTCACGCAAAGGCGCAAAGGCGCAAAGGTTAAGAAGATTTAATTTAAGCGACCTAATGTCAAGGCTGTGGTGATAGTCCAAGCATCAACTAATAGTAAGAAGAATGTAGATATAAGTAAAGCAACGTACATCCAGGGCTGTGCTAGAGGGTAGACATCTGTGGTGTCAATGCCTGTTTTGGCTTGCACTTGGCGGACTAATTGGGCAAATCCTGCCACGCGCATCGGTAGTAAATAAGCTTTGCCGTCTTGGCTGAGGAAGTAATAAACTAGACCTCCTTGCCCTGTGGTACGGGGTTTCAATTCTTTGACTTGCGACCAAGGTAAAGACCAACCTTTACGAAAGAAGCGTGGAACCCAAACGGGATAAGTAACTTGAATTCCTTGGTCGTCTAAAGTTACTCGCTCGGTTAAGACTGCATACAAAGCAACAAAACCTATGCTGATTCCTACCCACAATAGTGTTGGGGATATGGGTGAGGCTGTTGCCTTGGATAAAAAAGGTAATGGCGCTGTGAGGGCTATGTAGAGGCTTAACAGGGCGATGCGAATTAATGGAGAAAGACGAAAAATGAAAGTTGAGGTATCAGTTGATGGTGTCACGGCTGAAATAGCGATCGCTTGCTTTTATTACATACTAACGAAACCATTCAGCTAGAAAGTCAAACCGATTAAGGTAAATACTTTTGAACTACAATCCAACCGGTTATGGATACCCAAGTAAAGCCGATAAATAAAATAATATTCGTCCCGATGTGTAAAGGTCTAGCCCAAGATTTTCTTTGGCTAATTTGGGTTGCACTAAAAGCAGATACTAAAACTAACGCTACGACTATCAAACCAGCTAATAAGTGGGAGGAGTGTCCTAAAGAACCAAAATGACCGTAAGTGCCAACAATACCGATCGCCAACAGCAACATCACTAAACTTACCATGCAACAGCCGATGAGAAAGTGGAGATCGCGCACTTTTTGATTTTCCTCTCCAAACGCTGACATAAAAGACAGACGCCGAGAAGTTCTCACCTGAAACATTAAAACCCCAGTTACCGCAAGCAGCAAATAAGCCAACAGCGACAAACCCATTGACCAAGCTGCTATTTTCCACAACCAAACGAAAGAAGGCAGATCCATATTAAGAATTGTAGATGAAAGTGGGGCATGGGGCATTGGGCATTGGGAATAGAAAAAAATTGTCCCCCTTGTCCCTCTTATCTCCTTTTCTCCATTACGCAATAACTAATAAGCAAAAGAGGGCTGCTGAGTCCAGCAACCCTCTTTATTGAGTAAAATTGTTTTTTTTAATCAACAGATACTAAACCAGTCATTTTAAAGGATTGTGTTGTATCGCCGATTTTTGTATTAATTGTCTGCACCAAGTTTTTTTTATTGATTGGATCTATTCCTGTTTCTGAGTCTGTATCAAACTCATTACTACTAGGTTCGTCCAAGGCGAGGCGATCGCATGGTATTGTATCCGATAAAATTGCACTTGCCATCATGCCGGTATGAATCTCTAGGTGAGCAACTTTTGGTGCTTCAAAAACTAATCGTTGTCCTGGAAAAACTACCCGTTCAAAGTACCAGTTGGGAATATCTGAAATGCGAACCACCTGTATTTTGCTCGTGGCATTAACGTAGCAGCAGAGAATTTTCCCTGATTGCTCTGGTGGTAAAGAATCTAATATTTGAGCCATAACTGCTAAATAGCTTTACGCCACAATTTTATATTACACCAGCAAAGCTAGCACCGGCTGATCCCCATATGCTGTAACTCCGAATACCAACTGAGCTTTTCTTGATAATTTCTCTCATAAGTTATGTCAACTCTATGAAAATATTGTTAAGATTTATGCTTTTTTATAAATTATAGATTAGGGGTCAATATATTTAAATATTTTCCTTTTTAGTGAAGCATCTATAACTTCCTTGATATGGGTAGCGACCACCCATAGCGACGATCAGCTTATTTTTCGTATACCTGGGGAGGGAATTTTTTTTGATTCACCTAGATCGCGACTAACAGGTGCAAGCGATCGCTTAATAGATAAACTGGGTGTTATCGTAAAGTTATATGGAAATTGCTTTCATAAAACCTATCTATAAAAACCATACATCTGTAAGTGCTCTCGTCCTATACCTACTGCCACAGATGTAACATTTACTGTTTACGCACATCAATCATCCGCTTAAATGTCAAGCACGATGGATTGACACACCAAAAAAAATCATAACAAACACCTTTGAAACTCAAATATTTCTCTTTTTTCGACCCTGAGGAATGGCAAGATGGAAGTTAAAACACCGATGATGGAAAACCGAATTCTCTACGTTCGCCTTCCTTGTAACCCTATTTTTCCGATTGGGGTAATTTATCTTTGCGATCACGTTCACAAACTATTTCCCAATATCGAACAGGGCATTTTAGATTTGGGATGTGTACCACCTTTAGATTATTACTCTGCCCTTGATACGTGTATCGATGAATTTAAACCGACACTGCTAGTATTTTCTTGGCGGGATATCCAAATTTACGCTCCAGTCGGTGGACGTGGCGGAAATCCACTACAAAACGCCTTTGAATTTTACTACGCCAAGAATCCTTTCATCAAACTACGCGGCGCATTAGGCGGTGGGCGAATCTTTATCGCTTACTATGTAGAGTTGTGGCGAAACTTGGGATTAATCAAACGCGGTTTGAAACGCGCCAAAAGATACAATTCTGAAGCCCGTGCGATTGTTGGTGGTGGTGCAGTTAGTGTGTTTTACGAACAGTTGGGTAAAAGCTTGCCTAAACAGACAATTATATCTATAGGTGAAGGCGAAACTCTGCTGGAAAAACTCTTAAGTGGTAGAGAGTTCCGGGATGAACGCTGTTATGTGGTGGGAGAAAGTCAACCACGCGATCGCCTAATTCACGAACAACCCACCCCGTTAGAAAAAAGCGCTTGTAACTACGATTATATAGAAAGCATCTGGTCTGACTTCAACTACTATCTGCAAGAACAAGACTTCTACATCGGCGTCCAAACTAAGCGCGGATGTCCTCACAACTGCTGTTATTGCGTTTACACCGTTGTCGAAGGCAAACAAGTACGCATCAACCCAGCGGATGAAGTTGTCGCGGAAATGCGTCAATTATACGATCGTGGCATTCGCAACTTCTGGTTTACCGATGCCCAATTTATCCCAGCGCGGAAATTTATCGATGATGCTGTACAACTTTTACAGAAAATTGTCGATTCTGGGATGACAGATATTCATTGGGCAGCATACATCAGAGCAGACAACCTGACACCAGAGTTGTGTGAATTGATGGCAAAAACCGGGATGAACTACTTTGAAATCGGTATCACTAGCGGTTCCCAAGAACTTGTGCGGAAAATGCGAATGGGGTATAATCTGCGAACCGTCTTACAAAATTGCCGCGACTTAAAAGCAGCTGGTTTCAACGACTTAGTTTCCGTCAATTATTCATTTAACGTCATTGACGAACGTCCCGAAACCATTCGCCAAACGATCGCTTACCACCGCGAATTAGAACGCATTTTCGGCGCTGATAAAGTCGAACCTGCTATATTTTTTATTGGATTGCAACCCCATACCCACTTAGAAGAATACGCATTTAAAGAAGGCATCCTGAAACCAGGGTACGATCCAATGAGCTTGATGCCCTGGACAGCAAAAAAACTTCTTTGGAACCCCGAACCCCTCGGTTCCTTCTTTGGGGAAGTCTGCTTACAAGCTTGGCAACAAAACCCCAACGACTTCGGACGCGAAGTCATGAAAATCTTAGAAGAGAAACTCGGTTGCGCTGACTTAGAAGAAGCACTTTCCGCGCCAATAGAAACGAAAGATAAGCAACTAGCTGGGGTATCATAACAGACAAGGGACAAGGAGGATAAGGGAACAAGGGGGACAAGGAAAAACTTCTCCCTTGTCTCCCCCCTGCTCCTTGTCTTACCCCCACTCCCCCCCTCCCCCCTC
>JBPCQW010000459.1:0-16084 GCA_050997715.1 Hassallia sp. | reverse complement strand
TCAGCAAAGATATCATCCGCTATCGCAAAAATCGGGGTTGGTTTGGACAGCTAATTGATAAACTTGATGGCAGCAACAATAAACGAAAACTTCTGTTAGATGGCAACATCATTGCAGGTCAAGAAGCACTCTGCAACTGGGTACTAGAATTAAGTGACTTACTTCGCATTAGTCAAGTTGCTTTAGAAGTTACTCAAAACTCCTTATTAGAAGCGCGTGATGCTATTCGCAACCACAAACAAAGACTGCAAAAGCAAGAAGACGCATTAATTAATCTGAGTAACCAACTTAATGAACTGGCTCAACAAGTAGGGGCAAGAATTAGCAACATTGAGGCGCGAGTGCGTCAGCTAGAGGTGCGCGTTGCTGCTAATGAAGATTTAGACCAAATTGTAACTGCTTGGGCTGCTGGGCAAACTTATGCCCAGTTACCTTGGGCTGTGCAAGTTGCATTGTTAGCGCGGGAAGTGTTCAGCAGTTCTGTGATTATATATGAATTGGAAACAGGAGATAAAGAACGTTTTCGTCAACTGCTTGTTAATAAAATTATTGCCACAAATAAACAATTACCTCAGAGTTTTTTTGGGCTTGCGGACTTGTTAGATCAATCTTGGGCTGCAATGACAAAAGATGACCGAGAATTAGCCGCTGGATTGCTGGAAATTCGCTCAGTTACACCCCGACGTTTAGCGAATACACCCCATTTGTTTGTTTTGGGTACAACCTTAGAACTTGCAACACTTCCAGAAGAAGCTAGACCTAGTAAACCTGCTCAAAGCGCGATCGCTCTCTGTCGCTCTCAAATTAACACTATATCTCGCACCGCTGACGCACGGGAATTTATCACCGCTGTGGTTGAAGAAACTGCGAATGATTGTATAACAATTATCGCTAGATGAAATCAGCTAACCCCACATTTGGACTTGTATTAACTGGTGGCGGTGCTAAAGGAGCCTATCAAGCCGGTGCGTTGAAATATATTGCCGAACTTGGTCTAGTCCCGCAAATCATTGCCGGAACTAGCATTGGCGCTCTCAATGGTGCTGTTTTGTCATCCTATCATTCTTTCCCTCATGCAGTGCAGCGCCTCAATCAACTTTGGGATCAGCTAGCTGAAGCCGGAATTTTACGCCCTAACACAGGTGCAGTTCTCCGCACACTCAGTTATACGGCTCAGACTTTTGTGCCAACACTGCGGGAATGGATGCTCGATTTCTTGCTGAAAGAAGGGTTGTTAAAAGACTCCACTGCTATCTTTGACCCTGCTCCCATTGAACAGCTGTTGCGCCAAGCAGTCAACCCAGCCCAACTGCGACGTGGAATTGAGCTATGGGTTACAGTCTTTCCTTCGTTGAAAATTCCTGGTTTAGGCTATGACTGGCTGATTGATTTTGTTCGCGCTCGAACTGGGACAGATGCTCACTGGCTTTGTGTACAGGATTTTGCCGATGATGAAATTCTCTACAATTTACTTTTAGCGAGTGCAGCCCTTCCCTTGGCATTTCCCAGCCGAGAAGTAAATGGACAATCTTATGTAGATGGGGGTTTGGCTGATAATGTCCCTTTGAGGGCTTTAGCTGCGCGTGGCTGTGAAAATGTAATTGTGATTCACTTGAAAAACGGATCTGTATGGAACCGACACGATTTTTCAGAGCAAACCATCATCGAAATCAGACCAGAACAGTTAATCAACAAGTCTGATACCCCACTCATCGGCTTAATTGATAGTTGGCTTGATTTTAGTTGCGATCGCATCACCGAACTGAAAAGGCGTGGATATGAAGACGCAAAGCGTTGTCTAGAGCCGATTATGCATACTTTTAAGGCGGTTCAAAATCAGCGTCAATCTCATGATTGGCTGGTTAATTCGACGCAACGTTTACTAAACGAACCACCGCTATAAATGAGCAAAAAGCTTGAAGCCTGCCTCCCTTTGCAGGCTAAAATATTTTAGCCTACGCAGGTAGGCTTTGATCGTATAGCCCCACCCTTCTAGGGTGAGGGAATCTTGGAAGAGGCAGCAGCCCGCAAAAAAACATTCCCAGCCTCAGGCTGGGAACGATAAAAAACTTAATATCCGCCTTCTTCTTCGTATTCTGGCTGTCTTTCTTTAACTTTCTTGGGAATATTTATCGGCTTTGGTGCATCATCCCAAGCGTCGGTGTCTAAATCGTCGTCGTAATCGTCGTAATCCTCGGTGTACGGCTTGTTGACGGGTTTGGCTTCGTAACTAATGGGTTTTTGATATTTGTCTTTACCCGTTGCCTCACTCCAGTTATCTTCCTCGTCGTCTTCTTCGTACTGAATTGACTCATATTGTCTGGCTTCCACAGCACGACGCACGGGGACTTCTTCCTCAATATAGTCTTCGTCCCATTCTTGCGCTACGGGTTCGGGAGTGCGAATTTTGGTCTTAGGTGGCTGTAAAGGTACTCCGCTTGGCAGTTGTTTATCTGGTGTGACTGCGCGAGGAGTATAATCATAAGCCTCGTCTGCGTCGCGTTCCCACGGTGCTTTACCGATACCCAGACGTTCCAGCAAACCCACCGATAACTGACTTACCCTTTCTTCCGCTCCCTCAAAGACAATCAATCTGTTGGGACCAGAGCTGACAATTTCTTCAACTGGAAATTCGTAGGTGCTGAGGAATTGATCGGGAATTTGTGGTAATCCCAAAGAAGCGATGACGATTGAGTAAATTTTACCTGTTTCGCCGTTGAATTTGAAGCCCCGCACTCTCCCTAATACTTCACCTGTTTCTGTAATTACTTCCCAGTTAACCAGGTTGCTGTAAGTATCAACCTCTACATCTTCGATCGCATCCTCGTTATCGACAAGGATGGCATCACCAAACTGACTGATGCTGTTGAGGTACATATAGCGCGGAATACCCGAAACAGAGATCAGGCTATCTCGCAAACTAAGAGCCACAACCTCTCTTTGGTCTATGTCTACCCAAACTTGACTGACGATTCCTAGCCGTTTGGCGTTGTCGCGGGTGATTACCTGGGTGTTTAAAATATCAGAGCGTCTAATTATTTGTTCAGAGGTCATTCGCTTGCCGAGTCCTGATCTCGAATCCGGTTAATATATATACTATTGTACAGACGCGATTAATCACGTCTATTAACAAAAAATCAAGCCGATGTATGGTCGAATGGCAACTTAATGCCTAAAACTTGGGTGTAAGCTCCTCGTGCTTGAGTAACGCCAATTGTGCGTTCGGCTGATTCTATCATCGGGCGGCGCAAACTAACAACTATAAATTGTGCTTGTTGCGCCTCTTGCTTAATCATTTTAGCTAATCGTTCTACGTTTGCTCCGTCTAGAAACATATCTACCTCGTCAAAGGCGTAAAATGGCGATGGGCGATAGCGTTGCAGGGCAAAAATAAAGCTCAGTGCTGTCATCGATTTTTCTCCCCCTGACATGGAAGCTAGTCTCTGTACGGGTTTCCCTTTGGGATGTGCAACTAAATTCAATCCGCTGTTAAATGGATCTTCGGGATCTTCAAGTTGCAAATAGCCGTCACCTTCAGAAAGCGTAGCAAATATTGATTGAAAGTTTTCATTCACTGCGTCGAAGGCTTCTTTAAAAGCGCGTTGCCGCAATGTGGTAAAATTTTCTATCCGCAAAAGTAATTCGGTGCGTTCGCCTTCTAATGTCTGTAATTTTTCTGTAAGTTCCTGAAGACGGTTTGAAGTGCGTTCGTATTCTTCCAGCGCAAGCATATTCACTGGTTCCATCGCTTGCAGACGTTTGGCAAGCGATCGCAATTCTTTCTGCAATTCTTCTAAGTCTACTTTATTGGGAACTTCTGGTAAAGGGCTGGGCAATTCCGCTCCTATAATTTGCAACTGCTCTCTGACTGCTATTAATTCCTCCCGTCGGGTTTGTTGAGTTTCTTGTAGTTTTTCCAGTTCCCATTGTAGTTGTTGCTGGCGCAGTAAGGACTCACGCAATTCTTGTTCTGTGCGATCGCGCTTTTGTTTCTCTTCTCCTAAATTCGCTTCCAGTTCAGTCAATTTAGCGCGAGTTTGACTAATTTCTTTATTAATCGCTGTCATTTGTGTAGAGACGCGATATATCGCGTCTCTACATGATGTCTGTTGCGTTTCATACTCGCTTATTCGCTGTTCCCCTTCAGTGATTTTCTCTTGCAAACGCTGCTGCTGATTTTCGAGATTTTTTAATCTTTGTTCAGCTTCTCTTAACGCAGTCTCACGTTGTTGTAATTGTTGCTCTTGTATTTTTATTCTTGCTTGAATTTCTTGCCATTCGCTGGGAGTTTGCGACGCTTCTAACTCAGATAAAGTGTGTCGCAATTGTTGCAGTTGATTTTCTTGCCCTGGTAATTCCCGATCCAATATTTCCAAACGGGTTTGAGCAACACTTAACTTTTCGCTGTTTTGCGAAAGCTGCGATCGCGTTCCTTCTAATTGCCCTGTCAAAGTTTTTATTTCTTTTTGTAACTGCTCTAATTGCAGTTGTTGTTCTCTTTTCGCCTGACGTGCCTCTGTCACCTCTTGCGAGAGCGTTTTAGCCCTAAGTGAGAGAGTATTTATCGCTTCACCACAACGTTCTAAAACGCGCTCAATTTCATTTAAGCGACTTTTCAAACCAATAACTTCATCAGATTCCGCAGCTTCCACCGTCCCAAATCGCAATGCCGATCGCTGCGTGTTACTTCCACCAGTCATCGCGCCGCTAGTTTCCAACAATTCGCCTTGTAGAGTGACGATGCGGTATAATCCTAACTGCTTGCGTGCTTGCTCAATCGAGTCAAAGACGACCGTATTACCCAAAACGTAGTTGAATATATCTCGATAACGGCGATCGCACTCCACCAAATTCACCGCATAATCGACAAACCCGTTCGCATAACGCAACGTTGCATCTTGAACATATTTAGATGCGTTGATTTTATTTAACGGTAAAAAAGTCGCTCTCCCCGCACGTTTTTGTTTTAACAGTTCAATTCCCGCAGCGGCGATGCTATCATCTTCTACCACAATATGTCCCAAACGTCCACCGGCACAAATTTCTAAAGCGAGTTGATGCCGTGGTTCTACTTTTCCTAACTGTACAACCAACCCACATACACCCGGCATTCCCGATTGCAAAATAACTTTACTTGCTTGGGTTCCTTGTACTTCTTGCTGTGCGGCAACTTGCGCTTCTAACTTATCTAAAGAACGTTGTTTTTCACGTTGTTCAGAAAGTAACCTTTTTTGCGTTTCTTGTTGAAGTTGCAATTCTTGATCTGTAGCAGTTAAAGTTTGCGCTAAATTTTGAATTGGTTCGCTAGAAGCATTAAATTCTGTTTCCAGTTGCGTACATTCAGCTTGCTTTTCTGCTAATAAAGGTTCATCACGTTCAATTAACAGAGTTTGTTCTTGAATCAACTCTTGTAATTGATTATTGCGTTCCCTAAGTTGCGCTTCTTCAGTGCGTTGCGGTTCCAAGGTTTGCAGCAAAGTCTCAATTTGACGGTTTAACGCAGTTTGTTGCTGTACCCAAGCTTCACTAGCAGAAGCAATTTCCGCAGCAGCTTCGCGAGAACCTTCCAAACTTTGTCGCGCTTCATCTCGTTCTTGTTGTAGTGACGCAATTAATTGCGTCTCTACAATTTGTTGCTGAGATTCTTGATCTAAAGAATTTTGGTATTGTTGAATTTCTTGCGTTTGTTGTTGCAAACGCTTAAGCGTTTCTTGAAAAGCTGTTTCTAACTCACTTTGTTGACGTTGAAGTTGCTTGCGTTCCGCTTCTTGAGTCGCCAAACTAGATTGTACCGCTAAAACTTCCTCTTCCCCCAACGCCTTGACAAGTCGATTAAGTTCATCTAATTCAACAGTTTTTTGAGCAATCAGAGAAGCAAGCGTTGTTAATTGAGATGAAATATCCGTAGAAGTGCGATCGCCTGATTGAATTTGATTCGCTAACCTTTCCTGTTGCGCTTGTAAAGTACGCCATGATAACACAGCTTCCCAAGATTGTTTTTCGATAAATTCCGTGCGAAGCTTTTGATATTTTTCCGCTTTAGCGCGGTCTTGAGAAAGGCGATCGCGTTGTGAAGTTAACTCCGTCTCAACAATGCGACAACTATCTTCTTTATCCTTAACTTCATCTAAAGTACTTTTAGCTTGTTTAATCTTGCGATCAAACGACGCTACCCCAGCCAATTCATCAATAATTTCCCGCCGCTCTCGCGCATTCATTGAGATAATGCTGGTAACATCGCCTTGCAACACCACATTATATCCTTCAGGATAAACCCGCAATTGATTTAATTGCTCATGTAAATCCGTCAGCGTACAAGCTTCACCATTAATATAGTAATTCGATGTATAAGTACCTTGGTGAGTAACCCTTAACCTGCGCGTCACACTCCAATCCTTTGAAGAGTGGGGAATTGCTTGCTCATCTTCCTCACTCTGCGACTCTCTTTTGCAAAGTTCTGATCGGAGGAAACCTCCGCTCAGACTTTGCGCTGCTCCTCTGCGTGAGAAATCATCATCCCCTAAATCAAACGTCACCGTCACACTAGCTTCAACAGTAGAACGTCCTTTACTTGTTTGAGTATTATTTACCAAATCCGGAAGGCGATCGGCTCGCATTCCCTTAGAACTGGCAAGTCCGAGGCAAAATAGCAGCGCGTCTAGGATATTAGACTTTCCGGAGCCATTAGGACCAGAAATGACAGTAAACTCCGGCAGTAAAGGGACAGAAGTAGTACCGCCGAAGGATTTAAAATTAGTAAGTTCAACGCGCTTGATATGCACCATAAGGCGCTATCTGTAGAAGTGCTAATAAGGTACAAGTCTACCAATTAAATCAAGATTCGCAACATTTTGCCAGCGTAAATTAATAATTATTGCATTGCAGCGGCTTTTTTCTGGCTAGAACGCTCTTCACAATGCTGTGAAACTTTTAATTTTCTCGTTGAGGCAGAGAGGGGGAGAGGGGGAGAGGGCAAATTGTAAGGGCAACAGCTTCTGAAAAATTAACCTCGAATCGCGGAATCCCGCACCCCGACTGAAACGAAGTGCAGTGCTTGATTCTAAAATTACATTTAATATGAGAGTAAATTAAATAATGACTACAACTTTAGACGCTAGAAATCTCAGCTTAAAACAAGTTCGGCAGTTTTTCAAATTTGAACAACAACTCAATAACTCATTTACATCATTACTATCTCTAGAATCTATAACAGAGTTTGAACAACAAGAACTGTTGCAAATTCAGAATATCTTTCAGGAATACTACTCAGAAGGTAAAATATCCGAAGGGCAAATAAAGTTTCTTTTTCTGGCTCCGTTGATGAAGCTAGCAGGCTTTTATGATCCAAGTATTAAGATAACTTTAGAAGAAAATATTGCTGAGATATCTGTTGAAGATGAAGATACTAGCATCAAAGGACGGATGGATATTTTAGCAGTTAATAAAACTGAAGGGAAAACAACAACTACACCATTTTGGATATTGGTAATTGAAGCTAAAAATAGTAGTCTTAATGCTTTTGATGGTTTACCTCAATTGCTTACTTATGCTTATAAAGGTATAGAACAGCAATCATCAGTTTGGGGACTAACTACCAATGGTATGGATTATCAGTTTGTGTACATTGAGGAAGGAAATCCCCCCATTTATCAATTACTGCCCAAACTAGACATTACTCGTGTTGAATCTTCACTTGAACTACTACAAGTATTGAAAGCAATTTGCAAGCTATACAACATTATTTAATTTCAAGTTGGGAGATAGCGCATTTCCAATTTAAAATTTTCTAGTTAGCGCTAAGTGAAAAGACAGCGCCAACTAAAAAATTACCACATCAATCTTGATAGTCGCTTACGCCTTCATCTGAATCGGAACATAAGCGAAACTGATGACAACTTTTAAGAGCGACGGATAAAGCGTCCAATCGCAGCTGCACTACGCAGAGCAATTTTTTTCTGGGTGTATCGCGCTGGCGAATATAGTTGAATCGGTGTTTGAGTGTGCAGCCAATATTCTTTGTCTGTCATAGTTGGAGGTACACCTTCCAAAGCCTTAAAAATCAATTGTTTGCGCCACGGTTTTATTTGCGCTCCTGATGCATGTGACATAAGACCAACACTCGCACCACCAAAATCCATTCCCATTCGACTAACAGTGCTTAGTGGTACATTCGTCAACATGAGCGCCAAATTAAGGACGCATTGATCACTCTGGAAATACGGATAACGTCCTAATGAAAGATTGAAATCACTGAGATTGATGTATCCTGCGGATTCAAAAGTTTCTAGTAATTTCTGCCACAGCGAAAGTATGGACTTCTGGTTTTGTCTCACTCCTATAAAGCCAGCATTGTAGTATCGCTCTGTTTCGCGCTCGCATACATAACCATAACGTTCAGCCAGTTCTTTCCAGGCTAATCGATTAGGATGATTAACGGGCATATAGTCGTAAGCATCCTCACATAAGGTAATTCCGCGACTTACCCACTGTTCGTAGAAATCCCAGCAACTTTTGTTGACAATATCGGGATCGAAATAAAATAATGCTTCAACTTCTGGGCAATAACTTTCCCAAAGTTGAAGCATAAAATCGGGTTTGTAATTAGTAAAACACTTTGAGGTATTTAGCTCAATGAATCGAATTACACAATCGGATGCTAGAGAAAACTCTTGATAAGCTTGATCACTTTTAAGAGGTTTAGCCCAAGGTGGCAAAGTTCCACGATATCCTACCCAAACTACCCCGCGAAAACCATGATTATAAAGAGAGTTGGCTAAAACTCCTACGCCGTAGTGATAATCACCTTCAAATAAAGTACAAACAGCTGTGAGCATAGACACTATCCATTTATATGATGTACCTGATATGCAAATAATTTTCTCAGTGAGACGGGTTCAAAGCATTGTTGAGAGATTCGCCGAACAGCCTCGCTAGTTATGCTAGATCAGAAATTAATTTCTGGCGATAATCTGCGGATAGATTTAAGGTTATTTATCAATTAAATCTGAAGTTTGTACAAGGCGATCGCAGCTAATTATTTCAACTGCGTAAGTTTAAAATTATAAAATTTTGCAAAGTAAAGAAACTGATGTCTTGTACAACACAAGATGATGATACGTTAACGAAGATGCCGTTCTTGGCAAATGATTTACGAAGCGAATCCGGATACATTTGTACTGAAAAGAGGGATGGTGATTTTTATTCCATGCGATTTAGATTTTGAGTCTGATGAAAAATGTTTAAGCGATCGCGCTGAAAAAAAACAAAACAGAGGTACTTTCATCCCTCTCCCGATAGAGGTAGAATATTGAGAAGATTAAACCTTGGTGTGATGAGTATGCATCCGTTATTGAAAGTTGACATTTCCCAATTAAGTGTAGCCGAGCGCATACAACTTGCCCAGGATTTGTGGGATAGCATCCTCACCACACCTGCCTCGGTTGGTGTCAGTGAAGCTCAACAGCAAGAATTAGACCGACGCCTAGAAGAATACCACCAAAACCCAATGCAGGGTTCAAGCTGGGAACACATGAAGCAAAGACTGGGTTTTTCATAATGGATTATAAATTACTGATTAGCCCAGAGGCAGAACTTGATATCGAAGAGGCTTTTGAGTGGTACGAAGAACACAATCCCGGATTGGGTTTTGAGTTTATACGTGCAGTTGATAGCTGTATAGCTTCTGTAGGACGCAATCTTTCAACTTATCCTTTGGTACATCGAGACGTTCGACGCGCTTTGATTCGTCGATTTAACTACGGAATTTTTTACCTAATTGAAGAAGATAAAATTGTGATTACTGCCTGTTTTCACGTTAAACGCGATCCGCAACAATGGCAACGTCCAAGTGATTAAATTGTCTTTCTCACCAGTTAGTCAACTTAATTTACAACTCGCACACCAAGAATCGTTTAAAATAGCGGGTATTCCGCCTTAGTAACGTAGAGACGTTCCACGCTTTACGTCTCTACAATACGTTAAATTTACCCTTGTACATTGCATTCATCATCCCCTAAAGGAAGCGATGCCAGGGTTTTTTAGGCGATCGCTCTATTATCCTCCATTTAGCCATCTCTACATCTGGCTATTATTGATACTTTTGCATCAACTCCAACGCCTTGGGGTACGATTTGATATTTACCTACTGTCGCTTTAGTTTGGCAACTTTATTTATATCCGCAATTTCTCTCTACTCATTGATAAATTGGTAATTATCAACACCTCGGCTATAGTGGGCTTGGGCAAAGTTGAAGAAGATTTACGTATCTATGCAAAAGCAACAAAATAAATTCAGCCACCTGACAGCAATAGAAAGAATTTATCTATCATTTCCTGCACGGTTTTTATTAGAGAAAAATCTACTTCAAGGTAAAATTATAGACTTTGGTTGTGGCTTTGGCAATGATGTTAAATTATTGCAACAAAAAGGCTTTGATATTACAGGTTATGACCCTTATTATTTCCCAGAACATCCTCATGAAAAGTTTGATACAATAATTTGCTTTTATGTTCTAAATGTTTTGTTTCCAGAAGAACAAGCTAATGTGCTTATGCAAGTATCGCATTTATTGAAACCGGGAGGTAAAGCCTATTTTGCCGTGAGAAGGGATATAAAAAAAGAAGGTTTTCGAGAACATTACGTTCATAAAAAGCCGACATATCAATGTAACGTCAAACTTCCTTTTCATTCAATTCATTTAGATGAGTCTTGCGAAATATATGAATATACTCATTATAATTATCAGAGAAATTCCTCTCATAGCTGTCTATTTTGCAATCCTTATACACATCTAACTTTAGTAACCGAATCAGCAACTGCTTATGCAATGTTTGATGGCTATCCTTTAAGTAAAGGTCATGTTTTGGTTATCCCCAAACGGCATGTAAGTAATTATTTTGAGTTACCATTTAAAGAGCAATCAGCTTGTTGGCTGATGGTTAATAAAGTACAAGAAATCCTTGATAAAAAATTTGCACCTGATGGTTTTAATGTGGGAATGAATATTAATAGAGAAGCTGGTCAAAATATGATGCACGCAAGTATTCATATTATTCCTCGTTACAAAGGTGATACTGTCGGTGCTAAAGGGGGAATGAGAAATGTGATTCCTAAAAGAAAATAGTTTGTTTGTGGTAGCGACTGTATTGAAAGTAATTTTCAGGTAAATGAACTACATTATTTTTATCTCACGCAAAGACGCAAAGGAAGAAATACAGAAAACTTGAGTGTGGTCTAACTACATGAAAACTGCTGTGAAAGTAAGCGCGATCGCTCTTATACAAATCTTACCCATAGCAGTTTGTGAGCGAATTCGTGAAAAAACAAGATAGCCAAGAAGTCGGGGATTTAAAGCTTGTAAATAACCACAGCTTGAGCGTTGGTAGCGATCGCTTCTATTTTCATAACCACAGCTTGTGCGTTGGTAGCGATCGCTTCTATTTTCATAACCACAGCTTATAGATTGGTAGCGACAGCTTGTATTTTCATAAGTAAAGCTTAAGCGTTGGTAACGACAGCTTGTATTTATATAACGACAGCTTATAGATTGATAACGACAGCTTGTATTTTCATAAGCACAGCTTCTATCTTACCCGCCCAGAAATTTATTTCTGGGCTAATAGCTTAAGTCCATTAAAATGAACTCAAATCGTTACTCAGTCTTCTTCAGAAGACTTAAGCTATTAGCCGTAGGTTTACAACCTATGGCGGGTAACGCAACTCATGTAAAATATCAGGTAAGCGAAAAGCACTCACCACTACAAATAAAACATCAAAAGCGCCTTCTTCCCCATCATCCCAAACCTACTGCTGAATCACTCTAATCGACTCCAACGCTTGTTGGTAAAGCTCAGTGTTTCCTTGTTGTTGAAACAAAACTGCCGCTTTTTGTAAATCATTAATTGCCCCTTGCTTATCTCCCAACTGATTGCGGGTATTACCCCAGTTGAGGTAGGCAAGAGCATAGTTGGGATTAATCTTCAAGGCAGAATTGTAATCAGCAACAGCCCCTTGCAAGTCTTTTAATTTATAGCGGGTATTACCCCGGATGACGTAGGCATCGGCTAAGTTGGGATTAATCTTCAAGGCAGAATTGAAATCAGCAATAGCCCCTTGCAAGTCTTTTAATTCTTTGCGGACTATACCCCGGTTGTAGTAGGCTTTGGTATAGTTAGGATTAATCTTGATGGCTTGGGTGTAATCAGCAACAGCCCCTTGCAAATCTTTTAATTCATAGCGGACAACACCCCGGTTGTAGTAGGCATTGGTATAATTGGGATTAAGGCGAATTACCTCTGTTAAATCAGCAACAGCCCCTTTATAATCTTTATCCAGATACTTCAGATAAGCTTTGATATAAAAATCATCAGCTTTCGGTGCAGCAGCTACAACATCCGGTGGACGCACTCCCACATTTACCCCCACGGCAATCAACTGCCGCAAAGCTGAATATATAGTAATGCCTAAACCTATAATTATCTTAGTCTCGCTTTTTTCACTGAGACTTTCCTCATCTGCCCTACCGTGAATCGCTATCAGTTCCCCTTGTTCATTCAACACCGCACCGCCGCTCATGCCTCTTCGGGTTACGTTATCATAAAGGATGTTGTAACCTTCACGTTGGGGCGCACCATTGGCGTTTACCTGTCCTTTATTGAGGAAATAATCAGGGTTGTCAATACTTGCTGACTTTTCGGGATATCCGATTACATAAACAGTAGTGGTTCGCGTCGCTTTGTCTGAATTGCCGATTTTGGCGACTTTATAATTGTTGGTACTATTGAAGGAGGCTACTGCTAAGTCACCTTGTTTATCTAAACGTTTAATATTATTAAGTGGATAACTTTGCTTATCTGGCAAGATAATTTGATATTTTGGTGCATCTTTCACCACATGATATGCCGTCAGCACAGTGTAAGTATTGCCGGCACGTTTGATAATTACTCCCGAACCTCCAATATTCGGATTTTGAGCCTCAACAATCCGCACAGTAATTTCTTTACCAATCTGTTCTACCTCTTGTGCAGATAATCCCAGCGCAACTTGCGATATCAGCACCATTGATACCCCAATTAGCGCGGGTGAAAGTGCGTAATAGTATTTCATATCATGTCCGCTTAATTAACATTAATAAAAAGATTGTAACCGTCGTCGTAGAGACGACCCGACGGGTCGTCTTTACAATATATGTCATTTTATTCTGATAATAAAGTATTCGGCTCGATGCCCTGAGATTGCAAATAAGCGATAAGTTTTTCTTTCTGCTGACGTTCTTGTTCAGCTCGTTGGTGTTCTTGTTCTACCCTTTCTACTGCCCACGGCAACAAATTACCTGACTCATCCCACCAGCGTAACCAGTAACCCGTTCTAGCTTCTTTTGTTCCTTGCCAAGTCCCTAAAAATAAGCTCATTGAATCAATCCAATGAAGTCCATCAGAATTAGGTTGCTGCAATTCATATCGTCTATTTTCCAGTTGGTAAAATTCTAATAACCCTCCATTGTGGTCAAAAATTACGTAAATGGGAACTTTGAGAATTTGCTCGTAGAAAAACCATTTTCCAGGGGGATAAGTTCGTTTAACTGAATATTCTCCACCATCGCTATCGGAAATAAATTCCATCAGAATTGCGGGAATATCACCTTCTAAATTCGGTGTATAGCTTTTGCGTTCTCCTAAATTTTGATTAACAGTTGGAACATAAACCCAATCTGGTGCTTTAGCGATAAATTGCCCGTTTAAAGTAGCGCAAAGAGCAAAGTTTGACAAAATCAACATTTGAGGTTGAATAAATCCGGCAATTTCTAAGCTTTCACGCAAAGCACCTGCCAAAATTGGCTGTGATGTATTTTCCACAGGTTCATCCTCAAGTTGAAAATTCTCTGGTAAAGCTTCCCAAGAAATTACCAGTTCAGTCAAAGATTTTCCTTCACCGATTTGGGTTACCATAAGTGCTGCCTTTTGGTGGAATTGCTTTTATTTTATCGAGTGAGGTTAATTCGTAACTTTTTTCAACGCAGAGGAACCCTAAGGAAAGCGCACTCGTTTCGCAGAGTCTTCTTTTAGATTTTCGCGCTGACTACATTCTCCTCCTTATGAACCTTGACTATTTGTATCACTCGTGCATTTCATATACATGTGGTATTCACATAATCCAAGAGTCAAAATAGAAAATACACGCTTTGCCAAAAAGGATGTTATCAGTGGTATTACAAGTAGAAAAAAGCACTTACGAAGCGAAAACTCAAGAAATCGCCAAACAGCTTTTAGCAGCGACGCAAGAAAATCGTTCTTTCTTCGCTTCTTTGCGCGATCAAATGCGCTGGGATGATAAACTGCTAGCTTGGGCAATGAGCAATCCCGGATTGCGGGTGCAGCTATTTCGCTTTATTGATACTTTACCTGCTTTAAATAGTAAAGCAGAAATCGCGGCGCATTTACAAGAATATTTAGGAGATGAGTCTGTAGAATTACCGGCGGCTCTCAAGGGTATGCTAAACTTTGCTAACCCTGATTCTATGCCAGGACAAGTTGCCGCAACAACTGTCGGGACAGCGGTTGAAACTTTAGCGCATAAATATATTTCTGGAGAAAGTATTAAACAAGTCATCAAAACGGTTGAGAGACTGCGTAAAGAAAAAATGGCTTTCACCATCGATTTGCTAGGTGAAGCGGTAATTACCGAAATTGAAGCGCAATTTTATCTTGACCGTTATTTGGAATTGATGCAACAACTTGTGGAAGCATCTAAGAGTTGGAATAAAGTTCCGGCAATTGATGAAGCTGATGTTGCAAAAGTTCAGGTTTCTGTAAAGTTAACCGCGTTTTATTCGCAATTTGACCCGTTAGATGCTACAGGTAGTGAGGAGCGAGTAAGTTCGCGGATTCGTACTTTGTTGCGTGGTGCGAAAGAACTAGGTGCATCTGTTCACTTTGATATGGAACAGTATGCTTATAAAAACTTAACTTTCAGCATCTTGAAAAAAATCTTGTTGGAAGATGAGTTTAAGCAACGCACAGATATTGGGATGACAATTCAAGCATATCTGCGTGACAGTGAAGAAGATGCACGTAACTTGATTGCCTGGGCAAAACAGCGCGGTTATCCGATTACAATTCGTTTGGTGAAGGGTGCGTATTGGGATCAGGAAACGATTAAAGCTGCACAGAAACACTGGCAACAACCAGTTTACAACGATAAGGCGGCAACAGATGCGAATTTTGAGACGATAACGCAGTTGTTGTTGGAGAATCATGAATATGTGTATGCTGCGATTGGTAGTCATAATGTGCGATCGCAAGCAAGAGCGATCGCTATAGCTGAAAGTTTAAATGTCCCCCGGCGTTGCTTTGAAATGCAAGTGCTGTACGGTATGGGTGATAAACTAGCTTCAGCGTTGGTTGATCGGGGTTATCGAGTTCGAGTTTACTGTCCTTATGGGGAGTTGTTGCCAGGAATGGCGTATTTAATTCGCCGTTTGTTGGAGAATACGGCAAATAGTTCGTTTTTGCGCCAAAATCTGGAAAATCGCCCTATTGAGGAATTAATTGCTGCGCCTAATTTAGAATTGTCTCACGCAGAGACGCAGAGACGCAGAGAGGAGGAGGGTTTTGCTGTGGATACTGATTATGCTGATGAGGAAGCGATTAAGAAGTCTCAGGAAGCTTTGCAAGGTGTGCGTCAGCAGTTTGGGAAGACTTATTTACCTTTGGTGAATGGGGAGTATGTCCAAACTCAGGATGTTGTTGATTCTGTGAATCCGTCGAATTTCAGTGAGGTGGTGGGGAAGGTTGGGCTTTTGAGTGTGGAACAAGCACAAGAAGCTATGGAAGCTGCAAAATGTGCTTTTCCTGCTTGGCGGAAAACTCCGGTGAAGCAACGTGCGGCGATTTTGCGGAAGGCTGGAGATTTGATGGAACAACGCCGCGCTGAATTTTCAGCTTGGATTGTTTTGGAAGTCGGTAAGCCTGTGCGTGAAGCGGATGGTGAAGTTTCTGAGGCGATAGATTTTTGTCGCTACTATGCGGATGAGATGGAACGGTTGGATAAAGGTGTTAATTACGACGTTCCGGGGGAAAATAATCG
>JBPCQW010000425.1:0-6308 GCA_050997715.1 Hassallia sp. | reverse complement strand
TCAAGTTAATTGAAATCGGTAGCGCGATACCCAGACTACTATTTCCGTGCAACTTTGTTTTGCTTTTATCGATGTGCTTGTAGCCAATTTAACAAATCATCAGTTGCGGTAAAATCTAATAAAGCTTCGCCGAGTGCTTCTAAATCTTCCAGTGAAAGAGCCTGTACTTCCTTTGTAACCTCTTCGGGTAACTCTCCTACTCGTTTTTGTAGTTGCCGCAAAATTATATTCTGTCCCTGTTCTTGTTTTCCACGCTCGTAGCCAATGCGCTCGCCTGTGGTAATGTAACTCATACTACGCTCCTGCTCAAGCTGCCATCAGCCTAAACAAAAACGCGATAAATTCGCTCTTGCTGCGAAGATCGCTAATTTTCAGTTTCATTGAGATGTGCTTGTAACCAATTTAACAAATCATCAGTTGCGGTAAAATCTAATAAAGCTTCGCCAAGTGCTTCTAAATCTTCCAGTGAAAGAGCCTGTACTTCCTTTGTAACCTCTTCGGGTAACTCTCCTACTCGTTTTTGTAGTAGTCGCAAAATTATACTCTGTCCCTGTTCTTGTTTTCCACGCTCGTAGCCAATGCGCTCGCCTGTAGTAATGTAACTCATACTACGCTCCTGCTCAAAGTCCTTAAACTCTTGCCAAAACTCCGCTTCTAATGCTTCTGGTAAAATCATAACCCAATCTATGAAGCGGTAAAGGTTACGAATATCTTTTTCTTGCAAACCTAGTTCATAACTTAATCGGCGAATTAAGCTAAACTTCCAAGTTTTACGTTCTTCATTTTTTTGAGTCGTTTGTTGTGTCTTCAAATGTGCCATTACCACTGTTGCAAATGGATTGTCGCTAGCTTCTAGTTCCGGCCATCGATTTTGATAATCCAACAGCTTGACGGTTCCAAGTTTAAAATTTAAGCTCGTATCTGGATAATTAAAACTGTATTGATTTGGTCGCCATTCCGGGCTTGTATCGCATAAAATCGCGAGACTAATGGCAGGTTTGGCGAAACGGTCAAAAATTCTCAGGTTGTAAGAAAACATTCTTTCTGCAAAGGTATCTTCTGATTTTGCTTGGATTTCTACATGTATCAACAACCAAATCTCTTGTCCTTGAATTTGCCAAACTCTGACTAATTTATCAGCGTATCTTCTTCCTTGTTCGGCATCGCGGGCTATTTGTTGGAATTCTTTACCCTTGAAATTCGTGGGGACGTTCCCAGTTGATTAATGCAGATGTTTGAGGGAAGAAGAATTGCATTGCTTGGGGAAAGTAGGCTTCTAAAATTTCTTTCCACGGTGAATCATTATCGGCTGGTTCGCGTTCCTCGGTCATGAATTGGTTTGGTAGATGGTACTGATATTTCAATGATCCAGCTGACAGTGCGATGTTTTAGGCGATCGCACTCCATCGACTCAAACAAAAAGGCGATCGCTGACAATATTTTTCTTTCTAGGACACAAATTGTAGTTTTTGCAGTGTCACACATCTTGCACCATTCTCAACAAGATCCAAAAAAAACCAGCCTTATCAAGCAAAAATTATTTATAAAGGAAGAAAAAAGACGCCATGAAAAGTATCAAAATGCAATTAAATCTCGAAAATCTTTAAATCAGCTAGTTGATTGAGCTTTAGAAACTTGGCTAAAAACGCTATAAAGAAAGCAACACTCACGTTTCTAGCTTTGATAAGGAGTAAAAACTATGTCTATGTCTTGGCAAGAATTACGCAAAGAAGCATATGGCTTATCGGTGAGCGACAGATTAGCCTTAGTAGAAGCAATTATTCGCACTACACATCCGGCTGACCACGAAAATATATTAAATTAAAAGTCCGTACATACGGACTTTTTTGTATAGTCGCGAATTATTTTCGGCTCGATATCACCGCATGACTCAAATTGTCTGGATTGCAAGACACGCTAACCGTCTGGACTTTGTATACCCTGATTGGTTTCTCACCGCTGAACGACGTTACGATCCGCCACTGTCTGATGATGGTATGGTACAAGCGCAGCAGCTAGCTAAACGACTGAAACACGAAAAAATCAAACATATTTTCGCTTCCCCTTTTTTACGAACCGTCCAAACGGCAAACGCAGTTGCAGAAGTTCTTGATTTGTCGATTAAATTAGAAACGGGTTTGAGTGAGTGGCTCAATCCAGATTGGATGACTGAAGAACCAGTAAAGCTGCCAACTCGACTGTTAGCAGAATTATTCCCCAGAATTGATATTAGCTACACTCCGCGCATTGCTGCTAAATATCCCGAAACTCGCGAGCAAGTGCGATCGCGTTCTGCACAAACTGCCAGATGCTTATCTACAGAATTCTCTCCAGAGCATATCTTACTTGTGGCACATGGTGCATCTGTATTGGGTGCGGCAATGGGTTTAGTCGGTGAAATTGCCAAAACAGAGGTGAAAGCTTCTTTGTGTTCGTTGGTGAAAGTTGTGCGTGAAGAACCTGAATGGTTATTAGAACTAAAAGGAGATACTTCCCATTTAAGTGAGATAGAAGAAGTAATCAGGTTTAATTAAATTGGGGAATGGGGAGACAAGGGGACAGGGGGACAGGGGGGCAGTTGACTCCTAATTCCGCTCCTCATAATTACTAATCAATCTAAAATCTAAAATCGCTATGACATTACTATTAGCAGGGGATATCGGTGGGACAAAAACGATTTTGCGACTGGTGGAAGCATCGGATTCATCAAAGTTGCATACTATTTCTGAGGAACGTTACCGCAGTGGTGATTTTCCTGATTTGGTGCCAATGGTAAAGCAGTTTTTGGCTTCAGCGAATGCATCGACACCAGAAAAGGCTTGTTTTGCGATCGCAGGTCCTGTGGTCAAGAATACTGCCAAGTTGACCAATTTAGCTTGGTTCTTGGATATCGAACGTTTACAACAAGAATTGGATATTGCCCATATTTCTTTAATTAATGATTTTGCTGCGGTTGGCTATGGCATTCTGGGTTTAAATAAACAAGACTTGCACACTTTGCAAACTGGTAAATTTCAACCGACGGCACCGATTGCGATTATTGGTGCCGGTACCGGTTTAGGGCAAGGTTTTTTAATGAAGCAGGAAGACAAATATCAAGTCTTTCCTTCAGAAGGTGGACATGCTGATTTTGCTCCTCGTACTGAGTTAGAGTTTCAACTTTTAAAACACTTGCTGGTTAAACATGATATTCAGCGGGTTTCCGTGGAGAGGGTTGTTTCTGGTCAAGGCATTGTAGCAATTTATCAATTTTTGCGCGATCGCAAAATACACCGTGAATCACCAGAAATTGCCGAAATTATCAGAACTTGGGAACAAGAGGTAGGACAGCAAGAGAAAAGTGTCGATCCGGGGGCAGCGATTGGTAATGCGGCATTACAAGCAAGCGATCGCTTGTCGGAACAAACTATGCAAATTTTTGTGGAAGCTTACGGCGCGGAAGCTGGTAATTTAGCGCTGAAACTGTTACCGTACGCGGGTTTGTATGTTGCCGGTGGCATTGCTACGAAAATTCTCCCCTTACTCCAAGACGGTAGATTTTTATTGACTTTCACCCAAAAAGGCAGAATGCGGAGCATCCTCGAAGATATACCGGTGCATATTGTTCTTAATCAACATGTGGGATTAATCGGTGCTGCTTTGCACGCAGCTAGGTTATAACAGCTAGCAGCATAAGTAGTATTAGCATCTCCAAAAGCAACAACTATGACAATTAAAGTTTTCTTGCCAGTAATAGCTGCCGCAGCTTTTGTCAGCGGTACATATACGGTAGTTGAAGCGCGTAAACCTCAACTTCCGGTTTCTCAAGTGCAAAGAGCTGATGCTCAGGTATCGCAATGGAAATTATTTACCGCACCAGACGGACGTTTTACCGTTTTGATGCCAGGAATGCCCAAAAGAGTTACGCAAACTCAAAAAACATTCATGGGAGAAATCAATTTAGAAGTCTTTCTCGGACAACCTCCAAAGCAGGAAGTAGCATATGTAGTTGCTTTCAATGATTTTCCTGACAGTTATGGTCAAATGACGAATTCTCAAGAAATCCTCAATAATGCCCAGGAAATGGCTTTAAAAACTACACAAAGTAATTTAATTGGAGCGCGAGATATTCGTAGTACCAATGGTCATCCAGGCAAAGAAATTGAGTATGTAAATTCTGGTGGCAAAATCACGAGAAATAGAATGTATTTCGCTGAGGGACGCTTGTATCAAGTCATGGTCATAACGACTAAAAAACAGCAAAAGTATTTAGCAAAAAGCATTACGGGGTATTTAAATTCCTTTAATGTAGTATTGCAAAAGTGAGAGACGTTCCAGCGTCGTAGAGACGTTCCACTGGAACGTCTCTACAATATGTGTTCGGTGCAAATTAAAATTATAAATTAATCAGCAGAGGTAACTTATGAGTGAACTACAGACAAAATTACCAACTGATATTTGGGTTGCAGCGACTTGGGATGAATATATTCAAGCAATTGAGAATCCGGCTTACGAAAAAGCCAAAGGCTACTACCACAATGGACAAATGAGGATTGAAATGACACCAATAGGTAATGACCACGCTAGCGACCACACTGTTATCATATTTGCTGTTAATTTGTTTGCCAGTATTAAAGGTATTGCTTTAAATGGCAAAGATAACTGTACCTACCGCAAAACAGGCTTAAGGGAGGCTCAAGCGGATGTATCTTACTACATTGGTGAAAACGCTGATGTTGTTCCTTACGGAACTTCAATTATTAGCTTAGATATATATCCTGCCCCAACTTTAGCAATAGAAGTTGCTAATACCTCCCTTGCTGACGATAAAGGTGAAAAACGACTGTTGTATGAGGATTTAGGAGTAGCAGAATACTGGATTCTTGATGTGCAGAATGTCCAAGTTATTGCTTTTGCTATAGAAAATGGTGGCAGTAGAAGAATTACGCAATCTCAGGTATTACCTGGATTACAAATTTCTCTATTAAATGATGCTTTGCGACGTACTCGTCAGATGAATCAATCTCAAGTTGGAGCTTGGTTATTAAGTGAATTTCAAGCTACTTGAAAATTAGATCCAAGCGTTGCTGTGATGCTTTCAATGCTTCTTGGGGTGAACTTTTACCCAACATGACAGATTCTATCGCTCGACCTAAATTTTCAGATACTCGATTGTAACCGGAAAAAATCGGACGCGATCGCCCAAACTTTGCCTGATCCAAAAATACCTTCACTGCTGGCTGTTCTTTGACAAATTCCTGATATTTTGCACTTTGACGCGACTTCAAGTTTACAGGCAAATAACCAGTTCCTATCGCCCACTCTGTCTGAAACTCTTCACTCAAAACATACTCGATAAATTTAAACGCCGCTTTTTCTTGCTCTGGCGTAGTCTTAAAAGCAAACAGATTCTCACCGCCAATCCCCGTAGCAGGGCGTTGTCCCACCGGAAGGGGAAAAACTCCAAAATCGACATTAGCCGCCTGAAATTGCCCTAAAGTCCAGCATCCAGTGAATTGCATAGCCACTTTACCAGCAAGTAAAGCGTCTGTCTCATAACCTCGTTCCGGACCAGATAATATCGCTGAACCGTCGGTAATTAAATCACGCCAAAATTGCAAAGCCGCGATCGCCCCTTTATTATCCGTCAAATCAATCGCCGCCGCATTCTGTGAATCACCACCTACCAATTCACCACCACCACTCCACATAAACGGCAACCAAATAAACACCGAAAATTCACCTTTACCTAAAGGTAAAAATATACCATGTTGATCTATCTTCTTATCACCATTTGTATCAACAGTTAATTTCTTCGCAACTTGCCGTAACTCTTCCCAAGTGCGGGGTAACTCCGTAATTCCCGCCGCTTTAAATAAACTAGGACGGTAAAAAACGCCAAGATTATTAGTAGCAAACGGCACAGACCAAATCTTGCTATTGAGTTCCATTGTGGCAAACAAAGCCGGGTCAATTTCCTTTTTCACCACTGAAGTTTCCAACATCTCATCCAAAGGTAAAACCGCATCCAGTTCAACTAATTGACCGGCAATCGTCGGACTATACCACAACAAATCGGGTGGGGCATTACCTACCACCGCAGCCAAAATCTTCGGCATTTGTTGATCTGGTTGTCCCACATAAAGCGAATCGACTTGAATATCCGCGTGAGTTTGATTAAACTTATCTACCAGCTTTTGCAACACATCTCGATTTGGGGGTGGATTTACTCCTTGCCATAGTGTGACATGAACGACTTTCTCCTGAGTCAGGTTTCCAGAATTAATTTGACATCCCGTTAAACCGAGAACCGCTACAAGTAAAATTAG
>JBPCQW010000377.1:0-4174 GCA_050997715.1 Hassallia sp. | reverse complement strand
CCTTAATCCCTTCCTTCGTCAAAATATTCTTCGGATCGCCTTTCACAAAATAATCAGCAGCATTAATCAGCAAAAACTCGCCCTTACGATTCAGAGGTTTCAGACGATTTAACAAAATTATTACCCCTGGTGCAGTCGTATTATAAAACAGGTTTTCAGGGAGCAAACTCACCCCTTCAACTCTGTCCCTTTCTACAAACACCTTGCGGATGTCCCTTTCTTGATTTTTGTTCTGACTCCCCGAACCGCGAGATACCGCCCCTGTATCCAAAACAACCGCCGCTCGTCCGTTATCTTTCAGCGATGCCCAAATATGCTGCACCCATCCCCAATCTGCTGAAGATTTGGATGCAATTCCATCTTTAAACCGTTCAAAAGAATCTTCTTCATAAGCATCTGCGCCGTAGTTGTCCTGATTCCACATCGGATTAGCAACCACATAATCAAAGCGCATTACCTTTTTGTCAACCGTAAATTTAGGTTGCCGGAATGTATCACCAATCTCAATTTGAGTATCAGTAAAATCCTGCAAAAACATATTCATTTTAGCGATCGCGAAAGTTGTCGGGTTCAACTCTTGCCCAAACAACCGAGGTGCTTTACTCTCTTCCCCTGGATGTTTGCGGTTGAACACCAGACGCGGCTTAGTTAACAACCTCCCCGATCCACAAGTCGGATCATAAATCTTCGTGTAGGGTTCAGGGTCAATAATTTCTGCAATCAACCAACCCACCTCTGATGGTGTCAGAAACTCCCCCGCACTTTGCCCTTGTCCTTCGGCAAATTTCCGCAGCAGATACTCATAGGCTTCCCCCAAAACATCTGCATTGGTATTCTTTAACCCCAACCGATGCCGACTGATGACTTCAATCAAATCCTTTAAACGGTCATCATCCAAAACGCGCTGATTGCTTTGCTTTTCGTTATAATCCTTCAGCGTCAGCGTTCCCGATAACCCAGGATTGCGCTTTGCCACCTCCCGCATCGCCGTTGTGATAAATTCTCCTAAGTCATCTTTCGGATGAAAGCGAATCGTATCCCAACGGTATTCGTGGGGGACATAGTAACGCACAATCGGCTGACGGTTATTTTTAATTGCATCTTTGTGATCCGCTTCAATGAAAGCACGGGCTAAGTCTCCACCCCCAAACTTCTCGGCGCACTTTTCATACTCATCATCAAACACATCAGACAGCCGTTTATAGAAAATTAGCGGCAGAATAAAATCTTTGAATTTTGGTGCATCCGTCGCACCGCGTATCTTACAAGCAGCATCCCACAGCCATTGTTCCATTGCGGGAATATCCAAGCGATCGCCAGCTTGCGCTAACTCTAGAAGTGGTAAATCTCCAGAACCGTTTTTCTCTGCTGGCTTTTTACTGTTTTTCCTTGTTCCACGCGGCACTATACTTAACTCCTGCGATCGCTTCTATCTTATGAAAGAGAATCCCTATTTTCCCAGTTTCTCGGCTAATTGTTGATAAATGATATCTAACCACACAGGAATCACAGGTTGACCTTGTTCTAGAGATGCGATCGCCTTTTTTCTGTCATACTCCACAAGCTGAAGCGATCGCTCCTGTGCTTCTGACAACAACATAAACCGCTTACCTTTACCTGAAGTAAATAGCTCCGGCTCTTGGTCTTTCAGCTTTTTCAGCGTGGTGCTGGCTATGTCAAAACTTAACCCCACAGATAACCAATATGACATTGCAGCCAGTTCCAGCAAGTTTGATTTTGAGTAATAAATACTACGTCCAGTTCCAGTCTCACTGATGACAGGAACAATCACCCCTCTCTCTCGCCAATACTGTAGCTGACGGAGGGTGCAGCCTGTGATTTCAGCAGCTTCCTTGCTTGTAAAAAATGTCTCCTGCATACAATTTATTTTACAGAAGACTTGTTTAATACAAATGTGTTAGTATTAGACAATATTGTTTTAAAGCGATGAGTCAAATCACTATTCAGTGTCGCCTTGTAGCCTCAGAGTCATCACGCCATCAACTATGGAAGTTGATGGCACAGCTTAATACGCCACTGATTAATGAACTACTGCGTCAGGTAAGTCAACATCCAGAGTTTGAAACTTGGCGACAAAAGGCCAAACACCCTAGTGGTGTTGTTAAAGAACTTTGCCAGCCTTTAAAAGATGACCCTCGTTTCATTGGTCAGCCTGCACGGTTTTACACAAGTGCCACTACATTAGTGAATTACATCTATAAATCATGGTTCGCGCTGATGAAGCGATGCCTTCGGCGAGCTTCGCTAACGCAGTACCAACTAGAAGGTAAAATTCGCTGGTTGGAAATGCTCAACAGTGATATTGAATTGGTAGAAGCCAGTGGTGTCAGCTTAGATAGTCTTCGCATTAAAGCTGCTGAAATTTTGGCTCAACTTACTCCTGTCAATACTACTGAAACTAAATCAACGAATCGGAAAAAAGCTAAAAAGCGTAAAAAATCTCAAAATTCAGTTAGCGACACTCTATCAAAGAACTTATTTGAGGCTTACGGCAATGCAGAAGACAACTTGACTCGTTGCGCTATCAGCTATCTGCTGAAAAATGGTTGCAAAATCAACGAGAAAGAGGAAGACGCTAAAAAATTTGCTCAACGTCGCCGTAAACTTGAAATTCAGATTGAACGCCTCAGAGAACAGCTAGAAACACGAATTCCCAAAGGACAATCTCATATTCTTGTTGGTATTAGTCTCGGTTTAGAAAAGCCCGCAACAGTAGCAATAGTAGACGGGACTACAGGTAAAGTCCTTACCTATCGCAGCATCAGACAACTACTTGGTGAGAACTACAAACTGCTAAATCGACAGCGACAGCAAAAGCACTATTTATCTCACCAACGCCAAGTAGCTCAAACGCTTGCTGCACCAAATCAATTTGGAGAATCGGAGTTAGGGGAATATATTGATAGATTACTGGCGAAAGAGATTATTGCGATCGCTCAAACATACTCTGCTGGAAGTATTGTTCTACCTAAGTTGGACAATATGCGAGAGCAAGTTCAGAGTGAGATTCAAGCCAAAGCTGAACAAAAATCAGACTTAATAGAAGTTCAACAAAAGTATGCCAAACAGTACCGAGTTAGCGTTCATCAATGGAGTTACGGCAGATTGATGGCAAATATTCACTCGTCAGCTGTTAAAGCTGGAATTGTGATAGAGGAGTCAAAACAGCCAATTCGAGGTAGTCCACAAGAGAAAGCGAAAGAATTAGCAATCAACGCCTATCAATCCCGAAAAGCCTGATTGACAAAACACCGAACCTTGATAATAGAATAGGAATTAACAACAGCGCCGCAGTTTATGTTTGTTATAAACCTCTGTACTGCGATAAATGCGGGTTAGTTTGACTGTTGTGAGACAGTCTTGCTTTCTGACCCTAGTAGCTGCCCACCTTGATGCTGCTGTTCCTAGTGAACAGGAATAAGGTGCGCCCCCAGTAATAGAGGTGCGGGTTTACCGCAGTGGTGGCTACTGAATCACCTCCGACCAAGGAGGAATCCACCTTAATTCTTTATTTTTGGCGAACCAAAGCGAGGTCAAAAACCCTGGGGTTCTGCCAAAAGTCCAAATCCCTCATCTAATCTGTGTTTCAGATGTTTGGATGCTTCGATAATGTTTCCTTGAGAGGAAAAATTAGAGCAAATTTAGGACATCCGCCAAAATTGCTTTTGGAAGTGTCTCCAGATAAGGGTTTGGTCGGGCGGAGTTTCAATACCCCTCCCGGAGTGGGGCGGGTTGAAAGATGAGGATGCGAAACTTATCCGCCCCCAGCAACTTGTTTCAATACCCCTCCCGGAGTGGGGCGGGTTGAAAGGCAGCAGAAGTTGCCATCTCACCCATATTTTGAGTTTCAATACCCCTCCCGGAGTGGGGCGGGTTGAAAGTTTCAACACCCATTAACATGCCGTAGAAATCCTCTGAGTTTCAATACCCCTCCCGGAGTGGGGCGGGTTGAAAGTCTTCGAGATATCCCAGCACGAGTTAGATTCCTTAGTTTCAATACCCCTCCCGGAGTGGGGCGGGTTGAAAGTTTTTCTGGCACTGATATTGTTGTGATGGTTGGGTTTCAATACCCCTCCCGGAGTGGGGCGGGTTGAAAGCAGATATTGAGGTTTCTGACCTCAAGAACGCAAAAGTTTCAATACCCCTCCCGGAG
>JBPCQW010000340.1:0-3386 GCA_050997715.1 Hassallia sp. | reverse complement strand
CTAAACGGGTGTTGCAAAACGTAACGCCCCTGGAAAGATTCGGTGTTAGAGGTTTCCTGAAACATTAAGTCTTCCGGGAATTTGTCGCGGGTGTAGCGGACATGCAGGCGAGAGATGAAAACGCTACTAGAAGGGCTTGGTGGACGAAAGCGACGGGGTGCAGGTGCGTTTACCCCAAAATCATTATCTAACCAAAATACGCCTGCTTGCTTGAGTTCTTCTTGGCTGAGAGGTTCGGCAGAACAAGGATCGCAATTACTCATATCCCAAGCATATTCTAAAAATGCTACTTTTCTATCTTCTTTGATGTAAGAAGTTTGGAACATCGATTTATAAAAGTCGCTAAATTCATCTTTGACAAACAGAGGAATATTGTCACCTGAGGGAACTTTCACTGTGCGGTAATTGGTGATTTCTGCCTGTCCTTTGGGCGATAAAATGTAGACAATCAAATCTTGTTCGGTGGTGGCGTTAATCATGCCCAAGCGAATTGGCAGCATGAATTTAGGTGAAAAATAAGAAATTTGCAAAGGACGAAGCAACTGATAGCCAGATTCCTCAAATTTATTCAGGTTGACTTTAGCAACAAAGAATTTCATTGAGGAACGAATGTAAGGCTGAAGTAGCTGTTTTGCCCCTTTAGGAATTTTATAACCGTTGCGGTTCAGCCAAGTTTCCAGTCCGCCAGATTCTTTGGCACTAAGAATTACAATATCGTGGTCACCAACGTTGAAACGCGCTTCGACAGTCACACCTAAATCGCTACTTCCCCTCGCACTTCCTACCCGATTTCTTGATGCTGCTGATAATGGTGAAGGCAATCTACTACTATCTTCGTAAAGTGGGGCACAGGGGTCTGAGTCGAAGTATTCTACTAATCTTGGGGCGCTAAAAGCATCTAGACGCTCAATAATTTTCGCTTGGGCAACGCGCACTTGCTCTTTTTGCAACACTGTCGGTACAGGTACAACTATTGCAAAATCTTTTACTTCACCTTGAAAGTCATTTGCCATTGTCATAACAGTGCGATCGCCTGATCGCGCGATCGCCACCTGAGAAGCTTTGTTATACAGCTTTGCATCAGCTTTAGCAACATAAAATCCACAAAATGCCCAAGCCGCCGGCGTAAAACAAAACACAGCGACAAATGTTAGTAGTAAAGAAATTAACAATCGAAAAGGCTTCATGTTTGTTAGTTGTTAGTGGTTAGTGTCTCCCTATTCCCCATTCCCCAAGAAAATCTCGGTGCTTTCCACAAGGTATCTCGCAGGATAGTCAAAGGGGCAAGGGCAAAAAGCGCCCAGAAAACTGCGGTGGAGAGAAAGAAATAATTCCGCAGAATAAAAGTTAATATGGCGATGCACATTGCCCAAACTATACGCGCAATTCGAGCATTAGGAATTGACCGGGGGTCTGTCACCATAAACAAGGCAAATAGCAGCAATGACCCACTCATCAATCGATGCCAGTAAACATCCCAAGTCCAGCCCAGCATCATATTGCGAATTGCCTCCATAAAAGCGTATGTAAGCAAAAAAGCGGCTGTTGTATCCCAACGTCCGACTCGCTTGAGAATCATGCCACCTGTGCCGGCAAATAACAGCCCATACCACCAATCATCACCCCATTGTCCCGGTGAAACCCAGGCATCGGGGGTTAGTAATAAGACACAAATGATACCAGCGTTGGCGGGATTGAAGAAATGTTTATCGCCGACTTTGAAGACAAATTTACTAGCGATCGCCACAAATCCAGCTAAAGCCATCGTTGTCCAATCATCAGCCCGTAAAAGCAAGCTGAGTCCTAACGCGGTAATCAGAGAACTGCGAAGATTCGTCTTTTGTACTGTGTCTGTTGCAAATAACTCTTGACTTGTAGAGACGCGATATATCGCGTCTCTACAACTCTTGACTAATGACAAAAGCCATTGTGTTGATACACAGGTAGCGATCGCCACTACAATCAACTCTGGTCGCAGCGTCCAATCTCTTGTACCAATTCCCAAAATTAGGAATAAGGAAAGAAATAAAATTTGATAATCTCGTATATCTTTGAGCAACATTGCCCCTAAAATCAGGGATTTCCCGAATATGTGTCACCAATTTAAACGGCTAGAGGCAAAAATGATGCTGCCGTTACAAATTTTGTTACAGTTTGGTTAGATATGGCTATTATTTATCAAGTTTTTGTTAATTATTATACTTTTAGGTATGCGTTTTAGACTTATATAATTCCGGAAATTCTATCAGAGTAAGCCTTACAAAATCTAAAATCCAAAATTGAAAGACTTAAAATGCAATTCGCTTCTCTATATCCGCTTGTCTACCGAATTCTCAAACCGACGTTTCCCAAGTGTCTTTGGTGTGGCAATTCAAATTCTAAAGCGATCGCACTCACGTTTGATGATGGTCCTCATCCGCAATACACACCAGAACTTTTAGCCGTTTTAGATCGCTATAATATTAAAGCTAGTTTTTTCTGGTTGGGTGTTTGCGTGAATCGAAATCCGGCGATCGCCAAAACAATATGCGATCGCGGTCACTGGATCGGATTGCATAGCTACGATCATCGCAATTTCCCCATGCTTTCCCCAACTGAACTTCAGCAAAGCTTAGAAAAAACCCAAGCTGCAATTCATAGCGCTTGCAATCTCCAACCGTCACAAGTACGTGATGTTCGACCCCCCAACGGCTTTTTTACACCGGAAACTTTAAAATTATTACATCAGTGGAATTACCGTGCAGTTATGTGGAGCGTTGTACCAGAAGACTGGGTAAGACCAGGAGTCGCTACTGTAGTGCAGCGAGTTCTCCAGCAAATACAAAACGGCTCACTGATTGTTTTGCATGATGGTGCTTGCGGCGGACAAGATGTTGCCGCTACAGCAGAAAGCCTGATTCCCCAATTGCTACAACAAGGCTATCAGTTTGTGACAGTTGATACTTTATGGCAGCAATCCGGACTCAGGTAATATTCATCACCTATAACCATTAGTTAGCGCTAATAGTTAACGGTCAACATTCCCGATCAATTGTTGCTATCTATAAAGGCGCTGCCAAGTATACCCTTTTAGAGTAGAATAATAGTATGGCAACGGTGTCCCGCATACATTTTAATTTAGGTAGTATACGCACTTTGTAACTTGTTTTTCTTACATGCCAATAGTCAAGCAATCAACTACCAACAATAGTTGGCTGGTGCTTATGACCGAAGAAATTAAGAATGAGTGAATTTACTTAAGATACGTTGGAGTTGCTTCTAGCGACTTTGCGCTTATGAGCTACTTCAGGTTGGGGTATGGTAGCAAGCGTTGGCTCGTCAGTTCCCAATAAGTCATGTATCTCGCTTAAGGATCTTGATGTTTTTGCCGAAATTTCTTCTGGTGA
>JBPCQW010000311.1:0-20449 GCA_050997715.1 Hassallia sp. | reverse complement strand
AAAACGTCGCAATTTTAGTAAAAAAGAGGATTTTAGTTAAATGACCATCGCAGTAGGACGCGCCCCCAGTAGAGGGTGGTTTGACGTACTAGACGACTGGTTGAAGCGCGATCGCTTTGTATTCGTAGGTTGGTCAGGGATATTATTATTCCCTTGCGCCTTCCTCGCACTAGGCGGTTGGCTAACCGGTACAACATTCGTCACCTCGTGGTACACCCACGGGTTAGCCTCATCATATCTGGAAGGCTGTAACTTCCTGACAGTAGCAGTATCGACCCCAGCAAATAGCTTGGGACACTCGTTATTGTTACTGTGGGGACCAGAAGCACAAGGCGACTTCACCCGTTGGTTTCAATTGGGTGGATTGTGGGCATTTGTCGCATTACACGGAGCCTTTGCTTTAATTGGCTTCATGTTGCGGCAATTTGAAATCGCTCGTTTAGTCGGGATTCGTCCTTACAACGCGATCGCCTTTTCTGCCCCCATCGCTGTATTCGTCAGCGTCTTCTTGATGTACCCCTTGGGACAATCGTCGTGGTTTTTTGCTCCTAGCTTCGGCGTAGCAGCAATTTTCCGCTTCATCTTGTTCATCCAAGGCTTCCATAACTTCACCTTGAACCCCTTCCACATGATGGGTGTAGCAGGTGTATTGGGTGGTGCATTACTTTGCGCGATTCACGGTGCAACAGTCGAAAATACCTTGTTTGAAGATGGCGACGGTGCAAACACCTTCCGCGCCTTCAATCCGACACAATCAGAAGAAACCTATTCAATGGTGACAGCAAACCGATTCTGGTCACAGATATTCGGGATTGCTTTCTCCAACAAGCGTTGGCTGCACTTCTTCATGTTGTTTGTCCCAGTCACAGGCTTGTGGATGGCAGCAATTGGAATTGTTGGTTTAGCGCTGAACCTGCGGGCTTATGACTTCGTATCGCAAGAATTGCGTGCGGCAGAAGACCCAGAGTTTGAAACTTTCTATACCAAGAACATTTTGTTGAACGAGGGTATCCGCGCTTGGATGGCTCCTCAAGATCAACCTCACGAACAATTTATATTCCCTGAAGAGGTACTACCGCGTGGTAACGCTCTCTAATAGAACTTCGGTAATGGGCAGCGGACGCGACCAAGAATCCACTGGATTCGCTTGGTGGTCTGGTAATGCTCGTCTAATCAACTTGTCCGGCAAACTGCTGGGCGCTCACGTTGCACATTCTGGCTTGATTGTATTCTGGGCTGGAGCGATGACTTTGTTTGAAGTCGCTCACTTCATTCCCGAAAAGCCGATGTACGAACAGGGCTTGATTTTGCTACCTCACATCGCCACCTTGGGCTGGGGTGTTGGTGCTGGTGGTGAAGTCATCGACACCTTCCCCTACTTTGTAGTCGGTGTACTACACCTGATTTCGTCAGCTGTACTCGGTTTTGGCGGTATCTATCATGCCGTTCGTGGTCCAGAAACCTTAGAAGAGTATTCTTCATTCTTTGGTTACGACTGGAAAGATAAGAACAAGATGACCAACATCATCGGCTTCCACCTGATCATCTTAGGATGCGGTGCGCTTCTGTTGGTGTTGAAGGCAATGTTCTTCGGTGGTGTATACGACACCTGGGCACCGGGCGGTGGTGATGTTCGCGTCATTACTAACCCGACACTGAACCCAGCCACAATCTTCGGTTATTTGATTAAATCTCCCTTCGGTGGCGAAGGCTGGATTGTCAGCGTCAATAACATGGAAGATATCATTGGCGGTCACATTTGGGTTGCCTTTGTCTGTATTGCAGGCGGTATTTTCCACATTCTCACCAAGCCTTTTGCTTGGGCACGTCGTGCCTTGATTTGGTCTGGTGAAGCTTACCTTTCATACAGTATTGGCGCTGTGTCCTTGATGGCATTCATCGCCTGCTTTTTTGTTTGGTATAACAACACTGCTTACCCTAGCGAATTCTACGGTCCTACCGGTCCTGAAGCATCTCAAGCTCAAGCTTTAACCTTCTTGATTCGTGACCAACGCTTGGGTGCTAACGTCGGTTCTGCACAAGGTCCTACTGGCTTAGGTAAATACCTGATGCGCTCTCCTACTGGTGAAATCATCTTCGGTGGAGAAACCATGCGCTTCTGGGATTTCCGTGGTCCTTGGTTGGAGCCTCTACGCGGTCCCAACGGTCTTGACTTGGAAAAAATCAAGAACGATATTCAGCCTTGGCAAGCTCGTCGTGCCGCTGAATACATGACTCACGCTCCTCTGGGTTCTTTGAACTCTGTGGGTGGTGTGGCTACGGAGATCAACTCGTTTAACTACGTATCTCCTCGCGCTTGGTTGGCATGTTTCCACTTTGTTGTGGGCTTCTTCTTCCTAGTTGGTCACTTGTGGCACGCCGGTCGCGCTCGTGCAGCAGCAGGTGGATTTGAGAAAGGTCTCAACCGTGAAAACGAGCCAGTAATGTCAATGACTCCACTGGACTAGGCTCCAAAGTTTTTAACTTTCATCACTGACAATCAATAGTTTTAAGGCTCCTGTTGAAAAACAGGGGCTTTTTTTTATTAATATCTTGAAAATTAAGCTTTTTATCTCGATATTAAATGTTGTAACGGCAGATTTAGTTGAGCAAGCTAGGCTTGAGTTTGGACAGTGAATTTTAACCGCACCCTGTAGCGGATAATATGATATGTAAACACAAGAATTTCAATTTTTTTACAGGTAATAGGAGGTCGTGTCAATGACAATTGCTGCTCACCGAGCCGATCGCGTACTACTTTACAGCATTGACTGGCAACAGTTTGAAAATATCCTCAAAGATTTGGGAGAGCATCGGGCTGCACGGATAGCTTATGATAACGGCACCTTGGAAATTATGACTCCTTTACCTGAACACGAATATTACAAAGAAGCTATTGGTATTGCAGTACAGGATATAGCTGAGGAATTGGAACTGAATTATGAAAGCTATGGTTCAACTACCTGGAGACGAGAAAGGAAAATGGCAGGGGTTGAGCCAGATAATTGCTTTTATTTTCAGAATGAAGCTTTGGTTAGGGGTAGGCTCGATGTAAACTTAAATCAAGATCCACCACCTGATTTAGCACTGGAAATTGATCTTACAAATAAATCTTTAGATCGCTTTGGGATTTATGCTCGTTTGGGAGTACCAGAACTTTGGTGTTATGACTCTGGTGAACTGAAGATTTATCATCTGCAAGATGGGGAATATGTAGAGTCAGAACAGAGTATGGTATTTCCGAGTTTACCAATTAGGGAACTGCCGAAATTAATTGAGGAAAATCGAGCGGATGGTAGATTGGCAATTCGGCGAGCGGTACGACAATGGGTAAGGGAAAGAGGGCAATAAGCGATCGCACTCGTCATAATGTGTCAGGCGATCGCTAATTAACTAATAATATGTATAATTTGATATTTTTTATTCTAAGCATTTTCCTAGTGAGCTTGCACCTACAGAACAATAGATAAATACTTTTAGCCAACTACTCACCCCACTCCAAGGTAATTTCCACATTGGCTGTAGATGTACCTTTTACCAGTAAAGCGGTGAGTTTTCCGGATTCAATGCCTATTTCTATACCAAATTTTACAGTAAATCTATCTGGCTTAACTTTGTGCAATGCTTCGGCAATTTCTTTAGACAGAGATTCTATGGTGTCGGTTACTTCGCTAAAAGGTCGGGTGTGAAAATTTATTTTGCGATCGCCTATCGGTGTAGCTTCTACTTTAACACTTGTACCATCAGCAAGTTCTACGGAAATTATTCTACTTTGGAGTTCCATGTTGCTTTAACTGGATTACTCTGCTTTTATAACATTCAATCATTGGTAATAAATCTTACTAACAAAATAATCAAAATAAAAGAAATGCTGGGTGTAAATAATCACTATATCTTATCTTAGGTAAGTTCATCGGCAAACTTATTCAACTTCCTTCCAAGTTCATCGCAGCTAAAACAGCTTTCTGGCTAACATCTTTATAGACTGTATCTAAATATTTCATTACTACATCGGCAGAAGTTAAATTTATTACATTTTCTTCTTCGTTTGCTAAAGGGATTGACCCCAAAACATTTAACACTGTCTCGCTACTCGATGGCGCAATTACTACTAAAGAAGACTCTAACGGCTCATTGTACTGCCAGAAAGAGTCAATTTTTACAGGATGTTGATTGTTTGTTGTTTGCTTGTTCGTTGTTTCAGCAGATATTAATTGCGTCTGTTTATTATTAGCGCTGCGTAATTGCCGTAAATCGCTGATAATTTGCTCTTTAGTACGTCCGCGCAATTGAAATAGTACAAAAGGATCTTCGCTAAAGCGATCGCCTAATTGATAGTAAATTGCGCCAACATGTTTACACGGATTTGCTTTATCAGGACAAGAGCATTTACTATGAACATCTGATAAAGTAAAAGGAAACACCGAAAGACCATTACTAGTAAATACATCTTCGATATTTTGTGGCATTTCTCCCGCTAAAAGTTTTGCCGCAAAAATCGCTCTTTTAGACATTGTTTCAATCACATAACCCCACTCTTCATCGCTAAAAGGGTCAAGAGAAAGAGAAACTTTATATGGTTCAACTTCGCTACCTTGCACCTTAGCTAATACCTTTGCTCCTTTAAATTCTATGCTAAGAACATTTCCCTGACGAGCATAAGTTCTCGCACGTTCTAAACGCTTTTTAAAGCGATAAGAATCTAATAAATCAAGCCACCTTTGTGACCACCATTCTCGACTTACTTGTAGGGTGTCATTAGTCATGATGATTTGTTGTTTGTTAGTTATTGGCTTGTTTGTAGAGTGCGTTACACTACGTTAACGCACCGTTTTTTATTGGTGCGGCGCAAATATTTATTTAATTTGTACAACCATAAATAATATGCGCCCAACACACCCTACGGTAATTAACTATTAACACCTTTTCATTCTGCATCCTCGTCTATTACTGCACTACGGTCAAGTAGTAGTAAGTTGCGAAGTTGGTCTGTATCCATTTCCGTTAACCACTCTTCACCCGCACCGACAACTTGTTCAGCGAGTTGTTTCTTACTTTCTATCATGTCATGAATCTTTTCTTCTAAAGTGCCTGTGCAGACAAATTTATGCACTTGCACATTGCGAGTTTGACCAATGCGAAATACTCTATCTGTAGCTTGATTTTCCACTGCTGGGTTCCACCATCTGTCAAAGTGAAAAACATGATTTGCTCTGGTTAAATTAAGTCCTACACCACCAGCTTTGAGAGAAAGAATCATTATTGGTGGTCCTTGGGGGTCGTGTTGAAAACGGTCGATCATTTCCTCGCGTTGTTTTTTGGAAGTGCTACCGTATAAAAAGAAAGTTTCTCGTCCTAGTTGCTTTTCTAAATGAGGTTTGAGTAACTTACCCCATTCAGCAAATTGCGTGAAAATTAAAGCGCGATCGCCTTCTGAAATCGCGACATCCAACATCTCTTCTAGCCGCTGCAATTTCCCAGAATTATGCTGCTCTAAACTATTTTGTTTTAAATATTGCGATGGATGATTGCAAATTTGTTTCAACTTGATTAGTAAAGCTAAAATCATCCCCCGACGTTGCAATCCTTCTGCTTTTTCAATCTCAGCTAAAGACTCGTCAACGACTTTTTGATAAAGTCTGGCTTGTTCCGGAGTTAAACCACAAAATACTGCCATTTCTTGCTTTTCTGGCAAGTCTTGAATAATTGTGCGATCGCTTTTCAGACGACGCAAAATAAACGGCTGTACTAATGAACGTAACTGTCGCAAAGAAGCGGTATCACCATACTTTTCAATTGGTATCGCAAATCGTCGCTGAAAAAATTGCTTAGTTCCTAAATACCCTGGATTGAGAAAGTCTAAAATAGACCACAATTCTTGCAACCTATTTTCTACAGGTGTACCCGTCAAAGCAATGCGAAATGTCGCTTCTAATTGTCGCACGGCTTGCGACTGCTTCGCCTCCGAATTTTTCACATTCTGCGCTTCATCTAAAACAATTCCTTGCCAAGAAACGCTTTGTAATAACTTGATATCTCGATAAACCAGTGAGTAACTAGTGATAACTAAATCCTGCTTTTTGACTGCTTCTGCAAACGCTTTACCTTTAGGTCGTTTGTCACCGTGATATTGTAGAACTTTGAGTGTTGGAGCAAATTTTTTAACTTCCCGTTCCCAGTTTCCTAAGACTGAAGTTGGACACACTAATAATGTTGGCTTTTCTAACGCTTCTTCTTCTTTCAGATGCAAGAGAAATGTAATAAACTGGATGGTGTTATGGCAGATAATATTATTAGCAACAAAATTGTGATGTTTGCTAACTTCAAAGTCATAAACCCAACCATTGTAATCGATATCCTCGATGTTCTCAATCTTGCAGTAAAAAACTTCTTGGTCAACAAGACGTTGTAAAGATTGTTTGCTTAAGCTCAAATTTTCTACGTTTAAGCGAGTATAAGCTTCTAAGGTTTGAGTCGTCCATTTGGAAGGTTTGCGTAGTTGATACTGTTCTTGAGCTACACCACTAATAATACAGTTTATACCAACTAATACTTTCTGCAAACTCTCTTTAGAAAATTGCTGAGTTCCATTAATATACACAGTGTTGTGCATTCCCAAATGCCGTAACGGTAGCTTTGTTTCCTCAACTATTTGGGCAACTATTTCCGAAGCTGGAATTCCTTCAACGTTTGTGTTGCTTACCCGTTGACAAATTTCTTGCAACTTTCGTTGTTTTTCTGGAATACTAAACTTAATTTCTTGCAAAAACCTCCGAGCGCTATTTCCACCGATAGTACCTATATAGTATGTCCGGTAGATACCACTACCATTAGTGGCACACTTTTGTTTAGGAGATATTCGCAACCAAATTCTAAAACGTCGCAGCAGTACAGATAGCTGTTGAATTAACAACGGTGAAGCTGTACTAATTTCTATACTCCGCATCCGTTGAATAACAGCAGATTCCGCATCGAAATAGTGCTGTAAAAAGATACGTACACTATCCAAATCTGCTTGCATGATGAAGGAAGGAATCGATTTTTCAGCTGACAATTTGCCCCAGATGTAACCTTTAGCTTCTAGGAATTTTCGGTATGCTTGGCTGTTGATTCGCAAACCTGGAACTTTGCCTGGGAATGTATAGATGCTAGGACTGTTAATTTTGATATCATAGCGTTTGCCAAGACGCTGAAAGGTCTGGAGTAAATATTCTAAAATTGTGGTATCTTTTTGGAATATTGTGACACCTCCAGTAGATAACTCATGCCCTTCAGCAATCTGCCAAGCCAGTAACCTGATTAAATCTGGGTCTTCAGGTTGCCCTTTCCAAAGCATTTTGGCTGGCACACAGACATAATCGCCTACTTGTAATTGATTAGTCCAACCTTTATCTGTGAGCAACTTGTGCCGACGGGTGATAGTAACACTGCTGCCGTCTTGTAGCGTCACTTTTCGCAGCTTTTCCCGCACTTGCTGCCGATAAAGCTTTTGAATCGGAGCCGAGACAATTTTGCCAGTTTCATCTATAGAATTTACTAGCAATTCATCTGTTGGTTCTGCCCAAAATCCTTCACCGTCAAACTCTGTTTTTCCTGCGTAGGTGTACCAAATTTCTTGTGCTGCGATTAGTTTTCCATTAACGTATATTTGTGTGTTTTCAGACAAGCATTTACCCAGTCCCATATCGTCGGCAAGACACGCACCCAACCCCCAACGTTCCAGAAATGCCAGCCAAGCCACTCCTCGTTCTTGATAAGGTCGTAGTTGACCTTGAAAACTTTCTGGTATGGGCAAAGGTGCGATCGCCTGATTATTTGTCAGTGCCCCAACTAATTCTTGCAATGCTCCAGACGCTTCAAAACTAACAACTGGTAATTTTTCAATTGTCTGAGTGTCCCCAGTACTCAAACGCAAAGCATCTTCCAAAGAAAGCGTCATTTGTTCTTTCCGAGACGCAAAAAATGCTTGGGCAGTTTTAATATCTTGAGGACGCAACTCCACCCACTCACCGTTAATTTCCACCAACGGACTATTTAACGCCACCAATCTGTCAAATTGTGCCTTAGAAATTGTCTGTCCACCAATAGCCAATTGCCACTCAAAATTTAGCAGACTTTGTAAACCCAAACGCCCCTGTTTATTTTGCGTTTGTGCTACGATTTTTAAACCTAATTTGTTAGCAATATCCCCACGATTTGCCAAACTAGCAGGCAGAATTACCCCTAAACCACTGTCTTCAAAACGCCACGCCACCGACTTGATAAACTCATATCCTTGCATTGGATTGAGACGGCAAGATTGAGGATTTTCCGTTTCCAAACTCGATGCAATTGGCGGGTACAATCGCGAAGCTAACCCCAAACCGCGCAAAAACGTTTCTTGAGGCTGTTCAATTGTCCGATTTTGAACAATTAATTGCTCAACTGGATTATGCCAAATTGTTGCCGCATCTACTATAAATTCTGGATCGTCAGCCGCTTGCAAGAAATAAGCTAATAACCAATCTGTTTGTCCTGACTCTGGAGGACGCAATTCAAAACAAGTGCGAAATAAAGTTTTTCCTGCCAGTTCGTATTGTACCGGCAAAGTCCAAGTTTTCAGCGCCGCTTCTAATCTTTCCACTCCCACAGTATCAGCGTTAACTGTCTGGGATGTACTATTTAAAGCTTGCAGCCACAACTTCACTGCCGGTGGTAAAGATGCCATTATCCTGGCTTCTAGCAAAGGTTGAGAACCCACCATTTTCCGAACTTGAGTATCTATCGTTTGGTGAAGAAATCCCAACAGCAATACAGCAGGTTCTGCCGGAAAGTCTACACGAAGTAGGGATTGGCTAGATTCCCCATTCCTCATTTCCTCATACATCCGGCAAATTAAAGGCATCTTCGCGGAAAATTTTTCTAGACGAGTTTGATCGACAGCACTATCAATCAGTGCTTGCCATTTAGCGGCGATCGCTTCATCTGATTGTCTTTGAATTGTCGGTAAGAATTTACCTCGCGAGATTAAATCTAAACTCCAACGGGCAATTTGCGACCAAAAGCGCAAATCTCCTCCTAAAAAGGCATCTTCGACCTTCGCTGCACTCAGGGGCAGAGAAGTGAGAAATTGCATTGCTTGGCTTGGGTTGAGACAAAAACCTTCAACAAGCCAAGGTTGCAGGTATTGTGGAGATTCTGTTTGCTCTCCCAATGTGGCAGAATGCTTTGGAGCGATCGCTATTTCTTCACCGCTTTCTAAAATATCAGTCGGTAAGGAAATTATTTGCGAGTAAGGACGCAAATTTTCAGTACTATTTGCAACTTTTGTCTTTTTAGTTTTAGCGTCACCTACTTGCGGTATGAACTTGGCAATTGTCATGTGACGCGAATTTAACCATTCCACTAATTCCATCGCATCGATGGCAAATGGATGTGCTGGGATATCTGTGGCATCCAAGGACAAATTTACACGCGATGAACGCCAAGTCTCTCCCCAAACAAATAAACAACCGCCCTGATTTTGCAGTAACCAACTACCATGTAAAATTGCCATTTGCTAACTAAGGAACATTTTCCTCAAACTAAATCTTTCAAGAATGCTTGTTTTGTTTTTTTTACTAGTGATTTTATTACATACTAAACATATATTTTCATAAATAATATTGAATGCTATTAGGGAATTTTTTAAAAAATACTAAAGTTATATTGTATGCATATCAAATTTAAAAAATATTAATAATATTATTGATGAAGGTGAAAATATAGCCACCAAAGCAATTTGTTTGTCAACTTTAATTTGCCGCTAAATGCTATCAGATTAATTTTGTCGTCAGAACAGTAGAGGCGTTACAAAAGAGACAAAAATAAGCATTGACAGCGTTTTGTTGCATTTGCTTTGTTTGTCACAATGGTTTCATTGTACAACCAAAGAATGTAGAGTTAGAACTAAGGGTCTGTCGTGGGAGCGATGCTTTCAATGAAAGCGTTAACCAAAGAATCACGCCAGAAGCAATGATGAGGTTTGAAACTAATATACCTTTAATGAGAGTGTAGCAATCCACAAGGTTTGAGACATTCATCCGCAAGTTAAGATTTGACAAGCGATGAAGAGCGCACTCTGCTGCCGTCAGTTGTTTATCTTTGTATGTACTCGACCGTCAGCCTTAGTGCATAAATGTTAGGATTGCCACAGAAAGAGAATAGCGTGCATAGAAGGAAAAAAAACTGAATGGCAGAAGTTGATAAGTCAATATCCTTCGACGGACGGGATATTCGACTGAAGGTTGGTTTACTAGCTCCCCAGGCTGGTGGGTCAGTCTTGATACAATCTGGGGATACAGCAGTTTTAGTGACAGCTACGCGATCGGCAGGTAGAGAAGGCATTGATTTTCTTCCCCTCACCGTAGATTATGAAGAAAGACTGTACGCAGCAGGTAGAATTCCTGGAGGGATAATGAGGCGAGAAGGTCGTCCCCCAGAGAAAACAATTCTGACTAGCCGTCTAATTGACCGTCCGATGCGTCCTTTGTTTCCTTCATGGTTGCGGGATGACCTGCAAATTGTCGCAGTAACCCTATCGATGGATGAAGAAGTACCACCCGATGTATTAGCGGTTACAGGTGCTTCAATCGCTACCCTGATTGCCCAGATACCCTTTAATGGACCGATGGCAGCAGTCAGGGTCGGTTTGGTGGGAGATGATTTCATAATTAACCCCACCTATGCAGAAATTGACGCCAGTGACCTCGATTTAGTGGTCGCAGGTTCGCCGGATGGTGTGATCATGGTAGAGGCTGGGGCAAATCAATTGTCAGAACGAGACATTATCGAGGCAATTGATTTTGGCTACGAAGCAGTGCGCGACTTAATTAAGGCGCAAGAAGATTTGATGGCAGAACTGGGTTTGCAAATGGTGCGACAAGAACCACCAGAAGCAGACTTGACGCTAGAGAATTTTATTCGCGATCGCGCTAACGATGAAATAAAAAAAATCCTGTCACAATTTAGTTTCACCAAAACCGAACGAGATACAGCTTTGGATGAGGTGAAGGATAAAATTAAAACAGAAATTGCCGAACTTCCCGAAGAAGATGCTATTCGAGTAGCCGCAACCGCAAATAGCAAAGCACTAGGTAACACTTTTAAAGACATTACCAAACAGTTCATGCGGCGGCAAATCGTCGAAGATAACGTTCGCGTTGATGGTCGCAAACTCGATGAAGTGCGTCCTGTTTCTTGTCAAGTTGGTTTATTGCCTCGACGAGTCCACGGCAGCGGTTTATTTAACCGGGGATTAACCCAGGTATTAACTGCTTGCACCCTTGGCACACCTGGAGATGCCCAAAACTTAAACGATGACATGCAAGCAGATCAACAAAAGCGTTATTTGCATCATTACAACTTCCCCCCTTACTCGGTTGGGGAAACCAAACCTTTGCGGGCACCAGGGCGTCGCGAAATTGGTCACGGGGCTTTGGCAGAGCGATCGCTCTTACCTGTGCTACCATCAAAAGAGGAATTTCCCTACGTGATTCGGGTCGTGTCGGAAGTACCTTCTTCCAACGGTTCCACCTCAATGGGTTCTGTGTGCGGTTCCACCCTCGCTTTGATGGATGCTGGGGTACCAATTACCAAACCCGTCAGCGGTGCGGCAATGGGTCTGATTAAAGAAGGCGACGAAGTGCGAATCCTTACCGATATTCAGGGCATTGAAGACTTTTTGGGCGACATGGACTTTAAAGTTGCTGGGACGGATACTGGAATTACCGCCTTGCAAATGGATATGAAAATCTCCGGTCTGTCCTTGGATGTTATCGCCCAAGCCGTTAATCAAGCTAAATCCGCTCGATTGCACATTCTGGAAAAAATGCTGAGTTGCATCGAGCAACCACGCATAGAAACCTCACCGTATGCCCCACGCTTGTTGACCATCAAGATTGACCCAGACATGATTGGTCTGGTCATCGGACCCGGAGGCAAGACGATTAAGGGTATTACGGAAGAAACTGGTGCCAAGATTGACATCGAAGATGATGGCACAGTAACGATTTCTGCGGTGGATGAAAACAAGGCGAAGAGAGCGCGGAATATCGTCCAAGGCATGACGCGCAAGCTGCATGAAGGTGATGTCTACGTTGGGCGGGTGACGCGGATTATACCTATCGGAGCGTTTGTCGAATTTCTCCCCGGCAAAGAAGGAATGATCCATATTTCTCAACTAGCTGACTACCGCGTTGGCAAAGTTGAAGATGAAGTGGCAGTTGGGGATGAAGTGGTTGTGAAAGTGCGCGAGATTGATAACAAGGGCAGAATTAATCTTACACGCTTGGGTATTCACCCAGATCAAGCAACTGCGGCGCGAGAAGCAGCAGCAGTGAATAAGTAATTCGCGCTTTAGGATTTTAGATTTTGGGTCTAAAATCTCTAAGGCGATGCCTTTGCTGTAGGCATCGCCGTCAGCATTCTTTGAGAACTAGCCGAATAAGACGAACGAGTTAAGCTCGTAGTGGGTACTTTAGTGCCCGTAATAAGCGATATTATTTGATCTGCAAGTTGCGTAACTGCCTCGCACATCAGCTTGTATATGACTTTGCAATCATCTGGAATATCAGAATTTAAAATTAGCGAGTCTTAAGCTTGCTTGATCAAAGGCTTGCTCACCGTCTCTAAGTGTAATGTAGGCAGCAAGTAACAAAGAAGGAATGATCCATCTTGTTACAGGTCAACGTATACTTAATGGTGGTCTTTGTCAGTTTGCGGTTAAAACCGCTCGCGTCCCTTCCCTCTTGGCTTTGAAAAGCTGAGTTTCCCGCATACCGGATTTTTTTATGAGTAATTCTGTTGAGATTACTGCAAAACTTAAAGAGGCTTCTAGTGGCTTGGTCATGCCAAGTGAGTCAGATTTTCCCTTTGAACCTTTCCTATGGTCAGGCGTTAAAGAACCTTTAACTCCTGAGAAAATTTTAGAATTAACCAATCATCCACAGAATTCGCCAGTAGAAACGGTTGACTTGCCTTATCTTTTTAGAAATCTTGCACAAGAGCAAGAATGGCATGACGAACAACAAAAAGAAAACGTAGGCAAGTATCGTAAGCTGGTAGAGGTGCTTGAAAGCAACCTCAGTGATATTCAAGTTTTTCGTGTGGGTGAAATAAATATTGATATTTATGTGGTTGGTAAAATTAAGGATGGCGATTTAGCAGGACTTGCAACTAAAGTCGTGGAAACCTAAACACCCTAAACCTTGTAGCCTGTCTAATATTAGACAGGCTAAATAGTTTTAATTATTGCATTGAGTTTTACAGGGTATCAACTCTGGACTCGATTGTATTTTCAACAGAATCAGTAACATTGGATAGGAGGTTATAACCTGTTGCAGCTTCAATTGAATCAACAGTAACTCTGTACGTGCGCCAGTCATCGTTTCGGACTCCCTGGGTATTAGGTATATTAACAGCAATAACGCGTGTAGAAGTAGTAACACTACTTGCATTTCCGGGTCCATTGAGAACCACAATTACCTTCCAAGTTCTTGCTGGTACTGTAACTCTGCCACTTGAAATTGTGTTCGCATATCCAGCCGACCCAGTGCCCCCCGTGCCGTATCCACCTGAAATGATATATAGCTCTTTCCCCGAGCTCACTAAGCTTCTGCTGTAGTTTTCCAGGTTTGCCCAAACTCCTTGATTGTTATCAGGGGCTTGTGGAATTATGTTTGTCATCAAAAATGTTGCAGAATTGTTGGCAATGGTGTTTGTTCTGTCTGCTGAGGGTGCCATATGTCCCCGGTCAAATCCACTGCCAGTGTAGTCAGAGGTAGTAACTCGATAACAGCCTGAAGGTAGCGTGGTATCTGCGCGGAAGTCATCTTGTCGTGGGGCACTGCCAAGCCAAGATGAATTCAGCTGCCAGCTAACCCAGTTCGAGGTTCCCCTACTACAGTTATGTGATGTTGCGTATTGCGTTTTACTTAATAAATAGTTGTTGAGACTGGAAGTGCCAGCACTGCTAGGATTGCCCATAGTTAAATGCACACTTGAGGTTTGAGCTGGTGCGATCTTAGGCAACAGAGCAAACACAATAGTAAGTAGACAAGCAGATACAAAACAAATCAGTAAAGTTGAAAAATTCGCTTTCTTCATGAGTATTTAGTTTTGAAGTTATACTTGTATTCTCAATTTTTTCACCCCCATGAATATTAATAGTTTCAAATTAACGTTGAGTTAAATAAATAATAAATATTAGTTAATTAAAGTTATGTATGCCGTTGAAATGGGTATAAATTGTTTAGGTTATAAACCAGCTTGATAATGTCTTATCTACTCCTAGAAATTATTTGCATCATCATCCTTAAAGCCTGTTTTAATAACGATTACAGGTAAATACTTGCGATTCATTAAAATATTTTTTTAATATAAAAAGTACCCTTTTTTATCTCAAATTTTGTAATAATAGCTTGAATAAAATTTGTCAATCTGAGTTAGCCTAATGTTAGTCAAATTAAGAATATTTAACATTTAATTACAAATATGCTTTATAGTTTGGTATTAATTTCTGATATGCGGCAAGTGTTTCTTGATTAACCCGTGCAGCACTAAATCGCTCTAGATTTTGTTTTGCAAGGCATTTTCACCTTTAGCGATCGCTAGTAATAAATTGATTATTTTTACCCCTGCCGACACAAGCCTTCAATGTGTATAAAAAAAGAGTTATTTGGTAAAAATATTTCCTTGATAGAAAATCCACTCGCTTGAGTTCTATTTAAACGACTACAAAGGTTTCATCAACCGTAGTTGTCAAGCTACTCATACTTTCCCGTCAGTGCTTTTACTAAATCATCACCCGTTTTGGCGACACGATTTGAATTCACCGCATACGCCTTTTCTAGGCAACCCTTCAATTTTTCTGCCAGTACCTGTACATCAGGTTCTTCGATAAAGGTAAGGTGAGAGCCAGGAAGATGATAGACATCTACTCCTCCAGCGACTAACTCGCCCCAACCGAATAGCGGATCATATATATCGCCTACAGCCTCAGTCCGATTTTTATCGTCAGTCCGCAAGAGGATCATTCGACCTGGGTAAATTTGATAGATGTAGTCGTCAAAAGCCTTGGTGTGAGCACCCATGAGGTCTAAGTGCTTGTCATCTTTAGGTAAAAGTGGCGAAACTTCCAACAAACGTATATATTTCTCTCGGAGATTGTACTTGCCCCACTCCCTCCAGCCCACAAGCTTTTTCCAAAGGTAAGCAGGTCCAATTTGCAACAAATTATCTATATGCACCAGAACTCGCTTCCAAAACGGCAGTCGCGTACTAGAACCCGGAACAGAGGTATCAAGCATAGCTAGAACACCGACTTTCTCACCTTGGCTGTGGAGTTGCTGTGCCATCTCGTAAGCAACTATACCGCCAAAGGAGTACCCGCCTAAATAATAAGGACCATTGCGTTGAATTGTCTGAATTTCTTTAATGTAATGGGCAGCCATGTCTTCAACCCGGGTTAAGAGAGGTTGTTTTCCATCCAGCCCTAGTGGTTGTAGCCCATAAACTGGTTGATCCGATCCCAATTGCAACGCCAAAGGACGGTAACACAGGATTTCTCCGCCAAGGGGGTGGATACAGAAGAAAGGTGGCTTAGAACCGTGGGGTTGAATTTTTACCAAGGATGACCAAGGAGCTTCTGATGTATCTTGCTGATGCGCCGCTATCAAAACCTGATTACTAACTGCTGGCTCTTGTCCTTGACGGAGCATGTTGGCAAGAGCTTCCACCGTACCAGATTGGAAGAGGGTGGCTAGGGGAAGCTTTTTGTCGAAATTCTTCTCGATTTGAGAGAATAAGCGTACAGCTAGCAAGGAATGCCCGCCTAAGTCAAAGAAGTTATCCCTAACGCCAATGGGTTGGATGCCTAAAACTTCTGACCAAATCTGCGAAAGCTTTTGTTCTAAATCATCACGGGGAGCAACAAAGGTTGCTTCCGACTCTTGGTTGCTTCCGTCAGGTGCTGGAAGGGCGCGGCGATTTAATTTGCCGTTAGAAGTTAGGGGTAGGGCTTCCAGGAACACGAAAGCCGAGGGTACCATGTACTCGGGCAACTGCTCCTTGAGGAAGTGGCGTAGTTCAGTAGGAGTGAAAACTGACTCCTGGTTTGGAACGACATAGGCCACGAGGCGCTTGTCGCCAGGGGAGTCTTCCCGAGCTAAGACCACGACCTCTCGCACCTCGGGGTGTTGTGCCAGCACGGCCTCAATTTCTCCAATTTCGATGCGGAAGCCACGAATTTTCACTTGATGGTCGATGCGACCTAGATACTCGATGTCTCCATCGAGCAAGTAGCGTGCTAAGTCACCAGTTTTGTATAGGCGTTCCTCTGGGTTTGTGCTAAAGCGATTAGGAATGAACCGCTCATCTGTAAGTTCTGGTCGATTCAAATAACCTTGAGTTACACCAGCACCACCAACATACATTTCACCAGGGACTCCAATGGGTACAGGCTGTAAATTTTGATCCAAAATGTACAACTTTAGATCGGGAATCGGAGAACCAATTACACTGCCTTTGGTGTTGAGATCGTCTACTGTTAACGGGCGATAAGTTACATGAACGGTGGTTTCTGTGATCCCGTACATATTTACTAGTTGGGGAAATTGATCTCCGTGTCGCTCAAACCAAGGCTTTAAGCTTTGTAGTTCAAGAGCTTCCCCACCAAAGATGACTAGCCGTAAGTTCAGTTTTTTTGCAGTTCCTGAAAACTCATCTACCCGAATTAGTTGGCGAAAGGCAGAAGGGGTCTGGTTGAGAACTGTCACTTGTTCGTATCTCAGTAAGTTGTAGAAATCCTCAGGCGAGCGGCTTACGTAGTAGGAGACTACCACTACACGTCCTCCGTAGAGCAGTGCTCCCCAGAGTTCCCATACTGAGAAGTCAAAGGCATAGGAGTGGAAGAGAGTCCACACATCGTGTTCGTTAAATTTATACCATGCCTCGGTTGCTTTAAACAGACGAACTACATTGGAATGGTTTACTAAAACGCCTTTGGGTTTGCCCGTCGTACCTGAAGTATAGATGACATAAGCGAAGTTATCAGCTTTTGCACCACTTATCGGATTTTCCTGCCTTTCTTGAGCAATATCTTCCCAATCAGCGTCTAGCAGGACTACTTGAGCACTATGTTGGGGCACAGAGACCATCAGTCGCTGTTGAGTCAGTAACACAGCTACCTGAGAATCTTCCAGCATATAGGCTAGGCGTTCCTGGGGATACCCCGGATCTAGGGGTACATAAGCCCCACCCGCTTTCAGGATACCCAGTAGCCCAATCACCATCTCCAGAGACCGCTCTACGCATATTCCGACCAAAACATCGGGTCCTATACCCAAGGATTGTAGATAATGAGCCAGTTGATTGGCACGAGTGTTCAGTTCCCGGTAGGTGAGTTGCTGGTCTTCAAAGACTATTGCAATGGCATCGGGCGTTTTTTCGACTTGCACTTCAATTAGTTGGTGGAGACAGGTATCCTTCTGGTAATCTGCCTGAGTGTTATTCCACTGCACCAGCAACTGCTGTCGTTCAGCCGCCGTCAGTAGTGGCAATTCGGAGATGTGCTGCTGTGGGTTAGCCACAATCCCGTCCAGCAATGTTTGGAAATGACCTGTCATCCGGGTAATCGTGGCTGCATCAAATAGATCTGTGTTGTATTCCCAAAACCCCTGTAGCCCTTGTTCTGTTTCCTTCATTGACAACGTTAAATCAAACATGGATGTGACGTTATCCAAGTCGAAAGGAGTTAAAGTCAGTCCTGGCAAATCTAATGTTTGTTTTGGTGTATTCTGCAAGACAAACATGATCTGAAATATTGGGTGATACGAAAGCGATCGCTCTGGTTGCAGTTCTTCTACCAGCTTTTCAAATGGCAAGTCTTGGTGGGCATAGGCGGACATTGCGACTGCTCCTACCCTTTGCAACAGTTCCCGGAAACTAGAGTTGCCTGACACATCAGTACGTAGTACCAGGGTATTGACAAAAAAGCCAATTAGCCCTTCAATTTCTTCCCAATTTCGACCGGCGATGGGAGAACCTACCAAGATGTCCTCTTGTCCGGTATAACGGTACAGCAAAGTCTGGAACGCCGCCAATAATATCATGAACAGTGTCACACCCTCAGTACGCGACAGTGCAGACAGCGATGTAGATAAACTTTGGGGTATTACGAAAGATTGCTTTGCACCCTGGTAAGTCTGGACTGCTGGTCGGGGTTGATCAGTTGGTAATTCCAGTACGGGGGTAGCATCTACCAGTTGCTGTTTCCAATAGTTAAGTTGGTTTTCTAGCACCTCCCCAGAGAGCCATTGACGTTGCCATTGGGCAAAGTCGGCATACTGGATGGGCAGTTCTGGCAAAGGATTGGGCAATCCGTTTAAGAACGCTTGATAAAGGGTTGTCAACTGTTCAAATAAAATGCTGATTGACCAGCCATCGGAGGCGATATGGTGCATGACCAACAACAGGATATGCTCTTGTGGCGATAGCTGCACCAAGCAGGCACGCAGCATCAAGTCTTTAGTTAAGTTGAAGGGGCGCTGCGCCTGCTGTTGTAGCAGCTGTTCTACTTGGGTGGTGCGTTCAGTTTCCGGACAATCTTTTAGGTCAATCATTACGAGTTCTACTGACCGAGGCTCGCTAATAACCTGTACAGGGTTGCCATCGTGTGTCACAAAATTGGTTCGCAGTGCTTCATGGTGGGCAACAATCGCATCCAGAGTCTGTTGCAGTACCGCTACATTGAGGTCGCCTTGCAACTGCACACCCTTAATAATGTGATATGCTGCACTATCTGGCTCTAGCTGATCCAAAAACCACAGTCGCTGTTGGGCAAAAGATAAGGGAGTTGATTCTTTGTTTGTTCTTTTTGCAATAGCCTGGTGTTTTGAGGTATCAGTACCCTGATTCTGACTCTGGGCAATGGCTTGAGCTAAACTTGCAATGGTTGGTGTCTCAAACAGCAAGCCCAGCGGAATTTCTGTAGAGAAGCCTTGGCGAACTCGATAAATCACTTGCATCGCGAGTAGTGAATGCCCACCCAATTCAAAGAAGTTATCGTGGATACCTACTTGCGGAATGTTCAACACTTGGTGCCAAATACTGGCAATTTGGCGTTCCAACTCGTTCCTCGGTACTACTTGATCACCACTTGCTTGACTATTGCCACGTTTTATGGAGATAAGTTGCTCTCGATCAATTTCGCCTGTTGCCAAGAGCGGCATTTCCTCAAGCTGTACGAAATCGCTGTTGCTTTGAGTCCCGAAGCGATCACGCACTGACAATTTCTCCAACCGCTCAACAGGTAGTGCGGTTTTTGCCGTGAAATAAGCGCATAACTTCTGAGAGGAATGCGCTTCCATCTCCCGCTGATGTTGGATGTATTGTTTGCTTCCATCCAAACCTACCAGCAGGTATCCCGGCTCGCGGTGCAAACCCGCCAAGAAGGAATGTAGTCCTTGTTCTTGCGAGATAATCGAGTAACCTCTGGCACGGTTCAAGTCTTTCATCTGGTAGTTGCGACTCAATCCCGTCTCGTCCCACATGCTCCAAGCAAAGCAATAGTGCAACGAACTTAAGTTTTGCTGGTGTTGGGAAAAAGAATCTAAGAATCGGTTAGCAGCGGCGTAGGCTCCTGCTGTCATACGTCCGAAGAAACCGTTCACCGAAGAAAAGCTGATGAAAACGCTCTCTGGCTGGTTTTCGATCAGTTTATGCAAAACCCACGTACCCCCCACTTTTGGACGAAGCGTTGCGGCAAAGCTATCCGCCGTTTCTTCAAGTAGTAGGCGCGTCTCAATAGTCCCTGCTAGATGAATCACGCCATCTAACTCGCATTGGCAACTGTGGCAAACTCGATCAACCACCTGCTGTAACTGGCTCAGATTGCAAATATCTACCGCCTCATAGGCGATCGCTCCCGACAATTGCTCCAACGACAGATAAGTTTTAATCCGCTCTCTTACAGTATCCCCTTTTTCCAGATGATCCCACGTACTTCTTTCGGGCAGGGGAGTTCTACCCACCAATAACAACCGAGCATTATAATGCTTTAGCAGATACTTGGCTATTTCTGAGCCAATACCTCCAAGCCCTCCAGTCACGAGGTACATTCCACCTTCTTTGAAAGGCAGATCTCGCTTTTCTTCTTTGGTGAAGTCTACTTTTTCAATGCGAGGAACCAGACGCTGCCCGTTGCGATAAGCGACTTCTTGCTCTTTGTCAATTACTTGGAGTTCGTGCATAATGTGGGTAGCATTGACTTCGCTTTGTTGCACAGGTAAATCGAGATGGCGGCAATCTAACCAGGGCAATTCTTGGGGAATTGTTTTGATAACTCCTAGTATGGGCGATCGCTCACAAGCTATTTTTTCGTCTTTTGAGGTAGCTTGGCTTAAGCTTGCAACCACAGAAAGCCGAACTAGTG
>JBPCQW010000299.1:0-15247 GCA_050997715.1 Hassallia sp. | reverse complement strand
CCTTACAATAAGTCAGGCTTTTTATGCATTCATCTATGGTTCAGGTTTTATCCTCCTTCTGGGGGTAGAAGTGGGGAAAGGGACAAGGGAGAATTTGCTTCCTGATCTCCTTGTCTCCTTGTCTCCTTGTCTCCTTGTCTCCATTCCCTATTCCCACTGATAATCTAACTTCTACGCATCCACCTGGAGGGGTAAACTTAATAGCATTGGAGAGTAAATTCCAGATAACTTGTTGCAGACGGTTTGAATCTCCAGAAATTCGTCCGACATTGGGATCGAGTATAGTTTTAATCTCAATTGATTTGGCTTGTGCAGATAAGCGGACTGTTTCGATCGCAGATTCAATGGTGGTTGCTAAGTTGACGGGACATACATTTAGGCTGAGTTTGCCGCGTAAAATTCGCGAGACATCGAGCAAGTCTTCAATTAGTTGCGCTTGAAGTTTAGCATTGCGCTCAATTGTTTCTAAAGCTTTGTCTGTAGCGGTTTGGTCAAATTTGCGTTTGCGTAAAAGTTTTGCCCAACCGAGGATGGGATTGAGTGGTGTTCGCAATTCGTGAGATAATACGGCAAGAAACTCATCTTTGATGCGATTTGCGGATTCTGCTTCGGCACGAGCGGCTTTTTCTCGTTCTAATAACTCAATTCGTTCGGCTTCGGCTTGTTTGCGTTTGCTGATGTCTTGCACAGTACCCATCATCCGCACTGGATTACCTGCCGCATCGTGAAAGACTCGACCTTTGGCGGCAATCCAATGAATGCTATTATCTGACCAGATGACGCGGTATTCGGTATCATACTCGACGTTTTCTTTTAAGGCATATTTTATTGCTTGTTGAGTGCGATCGCAATCTTCTGGATGCAGACAACTGAGAAAAATATCATAGCTTGTGGGGTTATTTGCAGGCACTCCGAACAACTCGCTAAACTTAGGAGTCCAAGTTAATTCGTTTGTGGGAAGATGCCAAAACCACATGCCTAATTCTCCAGCTGTGGTTGCCATTCGCACTTGTTCTTCACTGTCACGCAATATTGCTTCGTGCGAAACGCGATCGCTAATATCTATAAATGCACTAACTGCACCTCTGGGCTTTCCTTGTTCGTCAAATAAAGGTGAAGCATAACCAAACAAGTTAAATACTGCCCCATCTGCACGCATTATATCAATTTCTGCATCCCGGACTTCTATGCCCCTTAAAGCAATTTGCAATGGCAGTTGATTATCTGATACTTCTTGACCGTGACGGTATATTTTATAAGGAGGTAAAGGAGCATTTTCTGGGGGAGTTATGGAGGCATTTGCATATTTAGGAATATTGAGAATTTGTGCATATGCCGGATTTACTCTGATTTCGTGGTTTTGAGAGTCAAGAGAAATGCCGATCGCTATGGGAATGACATCAAATAAAGTTTGTAATTCGTGGGCGCGGCGTTGTAAATTACGATTAAGTATGGCGATGGTTTCTTGAGATTCTTTTTGTTCGGTGATGTCTTCGGCAATACCTGCAAGCCGATAAATTTCTCCAGATTCGTTCTTAATTGCAACGCAGCGATCGCGTATCCAAGAAATTGACTTATCTGGGCGGATAATGCGATACTCTTGATTAAATCCTTCTTCTAACTCACGGTTAAAGTAAGCGTTACGCACCCGCTGGCGATCGTCGGGATGAATCACCTCAAACCACTGGGTATAGTCGGCGTAAACATCACAAGAGTATCCCCATTGTTGGTATGCTGGACTTACATAAAGAAACTGTCGCTTTATCGGATTGAACATCCAAAAGACATCTTGAATGTTTTCTGCCAGTTCGCGGAATCTTTCTTCACTTTGCCGTAAAGCTTGTTCTGCCCGCTTATATTCTGTCATGTTGCGGACAATGCCCAGCACCGAATTAATCGAGTTATCTTGGCTTAATTCCGGGATGAGTCGAGATTCATAATAATGTGTGCCATCATTAAATGTCGGAATTTCAAACTCGAATTTATGCGCTACCCCTGTCGCAAAAACTTTTTGTAAATTCTGGTTCCAAAGGGTACACATTTGTTCGGCAAAGCCTAATTCGTTGTTTGTTTTACCAATAAAAGTGGCTGGTGATATTCCCGTTGCTTGTTGAGTAGTTGGACACGCATACAAATAACGTAAATCTCGATCCAAACGAACTATAATATCTGGTACATTCTCTACCAGTGCTTTAAATTCTTGCTCTTGCTGGTAAAGAGCGGCTTCTGCTTGTTTGCGATCGCTAATATCCAGCACTGCCATACCTACCCCTAAAATCTCTCCGAATTCTGAACGCACAGGGTAGTAATTTGATATACAACACGTTGCCGGATATTTACTAATTTCCTCCACATTCAAGATTGGCTCTTGAGTTTGCAGCACCTGCCTAATTTTCGCATCTACTGCTGATGCCAACTCAGAAGGTAAAGTATCCGAAACTGTCTTTCCTAAATTTTCTGCGACGTTGATGTGGTAAATATTAGCAAGTGCATCATTAATACGAATATAATGCCCTTGTTGATCTAAAAAAGCAAGTCCAATCGGGGCACTGCTGGTGCAAGCATCTAAAAAAGCTAAAAATTCATCGTTTCGCTGTTCTGCTTGCTGATTTTTATGGTATAATATAGCGTTGTCTATGGCTTGGGCAATCGTCCGCGCTAAATCTTCAGCAAAAGCTAGGTCATCATTAGTATAAATTCGACAGCTTGCTTGAGTTGTCACAAAGGAGATTATCCCTAAAAGTCGCCCGCGTACAATCAATGGCACAATCATCAAAGAGGACAAATTTCCTAATTCTTTCAACAACCGTAAATGTTCGGCATCTTGGGCGTATTCTAGAATTAGGGATTCTGTAACTTCAGAAATCAGATAGGGAATGCGATCGCTTACAACTTTGGATATAAAGCAATCTTGATTAAGAATATAAGGATATTTACTACTAAGCTCTGTCAATAATTGTTCTTTCGCCGGCTCAACATGCGCGACTGCGACGCGATTTGGTGATAGCGTTAACTCTGCTTCGATTAAATCTACAACGCAGATATCAGCCATAAACGGCACTGCTAGCTTGACTACACTGGCGATCGTTGTTTTATAATCTAAGCTGGTGCCAAGCCGACTGGTAGCATTAGCGAGGAATTCTAAGCGTTGATAGCTTTGCCGCAATTTCTCTTCTGCTTGGCTTTGGTTTTCGGCATTAGCTGATGAGATTTTTCTGCCACTATACCAAGCAATAATAGCGATCGCTACATATAACGTCGCAGAAACAGCAAGCTCAATATGAGGCTTCATCGGCAAAGTCAGTCTCAGGGCTAATGCCACCCCGACCAGTGAAATGCTAATGTACAAAAATTTATTTTGGCTTACTTTTAGCATTAACTTTTTGCAAGCGTAAAGAACATAATTTCAGGAGCTTGATATACTATATATAGATGTCAAATTTCTGGCATTCATCCTCAGGTTTATTTAACACGCAATTTTTGGTCTTGCAGAATTGACGTATCAACTCTTCTTTCTACCTTTGCGCCTTTGCGTGAGCTTTTCATAAACGCCCAATTTTTATCCTCATAAATCGTACTTAATTTAAGAGAATGTCATTATCTTACTTTTAATGCATCTTTCTTAGGTTGCAAATTGATTATTTCATCACCCACTCGTAGCAGTGCGGAAAGTTCATCCTCTAAATAGTCTTTGCGATGCGTGAAGCGAAAAATCGCCAATAATAACACCTAAATTCTCGTTTTTGCCAAATTAAAATCCTAGCTTGCGATAGATGTTTTCTAACTAGAGAAAGAGGTATCACATAAATAGAGATTGAGATTAAATTTCATCCCTAAAAAAAGTATTGGTGATGATGAATTTCTTGGTTGATACAAAAACTTAATTGCTGCTGTAGCCTCCCAAGTATCAATCTGAATATCAGCCTTAGTCGGAAAATCAGGGTTTTTCATTTTGACTCAGTATAGAAATTATCGTTGAGGAGATTATTATGTTTAGTTTATTTCGTTGGTCATCAGCAAAAGCGGCTTTCTTGGCTATCAGTATGATAACCGGGATAATTGCACCCATAACAATAAGCGCGATCGCTTCTGCTCAGACTACCCCAACTGATACTCAAGATCAAACACCAACTCAAAATCAAATTCAAACCCCAATTCAAACACCAAGCGATACTCAAAATCAGCAGCAGATACAAAATCAAATTCAGACGCCAACTCAAAATCAAACCCCATCTCAAAGCACAACCACAAGCTTTGGTGATGTATCATCTAGTTACTGGGCAAGTCCATTTATTCAAGCTTTAGCTCAAAGAAACGTAATTAGCGGCTTTACTGATGGTACATTCAAGCCGGATCAACCTGTTACCCGCGCTCAATTTGCGGCAATGATTCAAAAAGCTTTCAATCAAACTCCCACACGACAGTTAACCCAAGGTGGATTTAGAGATGTTCCGGCTGGGTACTGGGCAGCTTCGGCAATTCAGGAAGCTTACGAAACCGGATTTCTGGCAGGATATCCAAATAACTTGTTTTTACCAAATCAGCAAATTCCCAAAGTTCAGGCGATCGTTGCATTGACAAGCGGTTTGGGTTTGAATGCTGGGGATACAACAACAAATGTGTTGAGTACCTACTATTCAGATGCGGCAGATATTCCAGCTTACGCTGTTAATAATGTCGGTGCCGCAACTCAAGCTAACTTAGTTGTCAACTATCCAGAGTTGAAAGTATTGAATCCTAAGGTGTCTCTGACTCGTGCGGAAGCCGCAGCACTTTTATATCAAGCTTTAGTCAGACAGGGACAATTACAACCTCTTGCTAGCAACCTACCGGCAGCTAACTATATTGTAGCCGGAAGCGCTTCCGGTACTCAAACAGGAAATACAAGCAGCACACCCGCACCGACCACAACATCTAGCAACATCGTAGCTTTTGCTGGGTCAACTAGTTCCTTTTCAACTCTGACTACTGCACTCAAAGCAGCAGGTTTAACAGAAACTTTGCAAGGAAAAGGTCCTTATACAGTCTTCGCACCTACTGATGAAGCGTTTGCTGCTTTACCTCAAGAGACTTTGCAAAAGTTACTGCTACCGCGCAATAAAGAAACGCTGAGACGGATTTTGACATACCACGTCGTCAACGGTCAAGTGACTTCCGCAGGACAAGTAAAAACTCTTGCAAACCAACCTGTAAATGTTCAACTCGATAGCGCTAGCAATCAAATTACAGTCAACAATACTAGAGTGATCCAGCCGGTTCAAACCAGCAACGGTGTAATTTACGCGATTAACGAAGTTCTTATCCCACCCGATGTTAATATCAGTCAGCTGAACAATGAAATTTCCCCTGGTAGAGCTACTCGCGGTGGTTCCAGCTACATTGGAGTTGCTGGTAACATTGGTCTTGGTGGTGATTCAGCTTTGAGCGAACCTAACTTTGCGGTAATTAGTAAACTGGGACTGACACGCAATTTCTCAGTGCGACCATCAGTGGTAATCGGCGATGATACAACGGTTCTGGTTCCTCTAACTTTTGACCTTGCACCCAGAACAACAGATGCCGTAGGACGAACATTTGGGATATCTCCTTACATAGGTGCTGGTGTTGCTATTGAAACTAGCAACGATGCAGATTTTGGTTTACTGCTGACTGGTGGTATAGATATTCCGTTGGGTTCTCGCTTTACCGCAACAGGTGCGGTGAATGCAGCTTTTCTCGACCAAACTGATGTCGGGCTGATCTTGGGAGTTGGTTTAAACTTTTAAGTAGGACGTAGTAAGCACTTCAGTGCTTGAATGAAAGCGCTTACTACGGTTTTTACCAATTCCACATAAGTGAATTGTCGTCTAAATGGTCGGTGACGATGCGTCCGATCGCATCGATTTCTTGAAGTTCTGCATCAGATAATTTCACGTCAGCAGCTTTGGCATTAGCGATCGCTTGAGAGGAGTTTCGCGCACCGGCGATCGCTTGAGCTTGAGGTTGGGCAATTAACCAAGCTAACGCTAACTGAGCTAAAGTACAATTGTGGCGATCGGCAATCAGACGCAATTTATCTAAAGCTTGTTGAGCGCGTTGATAATTTTCCCCCTGAAAGAGTTTATTTTTCGCACGATTATCTTGAGGGTCAAATTGATGATCTGCTGCAAATTTACCTGTTAATAATCCCTGCGCTAAAGGTGAATAAGCAACGATAGAAATATTATTTTCTACACAATATGGCACTGCGTCTTTTTCTACTTGTCGCCAAAACAAAGAATAAGGCGGTTGTAAACTATCAATGCGTCCATATTTAGCAGCTTCTTTCAATTGAGCGCCGGAAAAATTAGAAACACCAATAGCGCGAATTTTTCCTTGGTCTTTCAGATGATTGAGGGCTTTCATTGTTTCCTCAATCGGGACATTTTCGCTATTAAAAGAGCCTGAGGGCCAATGAATTTGGTAAAGGTCAATATAATCTGTTTTCAGATTTTTCAGAGAGCGATCGCAAGCTTCAATTACTAAATCATACTTGAGATGGTTGGCAAAAACTTTTGTGGCATATTCGACGCGATCGCGTACATCTGATAAAGCTTCAGCCACAATTTGTTCCGAATGTCCTTCCCCATATACCTCAGCAGTGTCAATTGTGGTAATACCCGCTTCAAACGCTGCTCTTATGGCTTTAATTGAGTCAGCATCCTCAATTCCTACCCACATTTTTTTCCCGGCTTGCCAAGTTCCCATCAAAATCGGTGTGATTTGCACGTCCGATGTCCCCAAGCGTCGCTTTTCCATGTTTAATTCCTGACTGATAAGGCTTTTTTTATTTTATGCATGTGTTTTCATTTTATATCCTATATATCTGCTAAATTATTCCTATGGACTTAGATAAAGCAGTGCAGCCTTTATTAGATTTAATTAACTACGTTATTTTCTCACCTTCGCGTTTTATTTTGCAGTCCAAGAAAGTGAATAATATCTCTAAATATATTTGCCTTTATAGAGGACAAAAGGGATGTAATTATTTAACATCAGTCGAATGATCTGGAAAAGATTTCTTTTTTTCCCTTTTTGCTTTCCCCTTTCCCCCTCTTTTTCATATGTTTGCAACTATTTGTTTTAGCGTTAATTTTGCCTGAGTTGCATTTTGAATAAAAGCAAAGCAAAAGTTAAATTAATTTGTATTTGGCAACACATTTTTTTTTGGTTTGTTGATAGTTTTAGTACTTATTTAGATATAGATTTTGAAAAAAATGTTATTATGTTAATCTGCTAATTTTTCCATAGATAACAGAAATTAAATGAAGCTTTGGCAGAATTATAGATTAAGTTCTCTATTAATTGCGACTGGGCTAATTTTCTATTGTTATAGTGCGATGTTTCTTGATTCACCGTTGCACGTCTACGGCTCATAGCGAGAGTAAACGTACTTGATGTTGGTCTTTCGATTAAAAACTAGTAAGTATTTATGCCAAAAACTACAATCCATGCTCTCAAAGAATGGGCAGTTGCCGTCAATGCCTTAGAACAGGGTGAGACGATTATGCTACTACGCAAAGGTGGCATTCATGAACAAGGTGGAGGTTTCCGAGTTGCCCATGAGGAGATTTTGCTGTACCCAACTTATGAACATCAACAGTCTTTTATGCTGAAAGCTGAGTATGGCAAAGATGTACAGCCTGTGACATCTGGTTGGCATCCAGAAACAGTAGCGATCGGCAGTTGGGCAGAAATTACTGATATTTTACCAGTTAGTGACGAGTCAATTGTTAAAGCGTTACTGCCGTTTCATATATGGAATGAGTATTTTATTAGCGATCGCTTGATATGGAAAGCGCGTCAACCACTTTACATTCTGCTGCTGCGGACTTACAAACTACCCAAAGTGCAAGAAATTCCCTATCGCCGAGAATACGGCGGCTGTAAATCATGGATTGATTTGGCAGAGACGATTAACTTGCAACCCGCTGAACCTGTATTATCTGACTTTGCTTACAAGCAGCTAGTAACAGAAATTCGCGGCATTGTCGGTGACAAGTTGTATGCTCCATCGTTTTGACAGGAAATAACACGAAAAGCTGACAAGCTCAGTGTATGCGCGACCTGAGTAGAAGCGGACGGCAGTTTTAACTGCCTTGAATATTACCCGTGATGAGGGTCTTCGATATACTTCTTAATAACCTCACTACTAACGTTTCCAGCGCTGCTAACAAAATAACTTCTAGACCACAAGCTAGGTAGCTTAAGTAAATCAGGAAATTCTTTTCTTAAGTAGTAGCTAGACCTACCTTTAAAAGCCTTTATTACTAGGTGTGGAGCGTCGGTACGGGTAACACTAATAAATAGGTGAATATGGTCTGGGGCTATTTCCAGGGCTAATATATCCCATCTGCGGAAGTTTAATTAGTTCGGAGAGTGTCAAATCATGTGCAAATAGAACAGAGATTTTCTCAAGTGGTGAAGCGCGATTTCACCACTATTTCTATTTGCAAAATAAAGGTTGGGGACGCTTGCAATCTTGTTTGCAGGTTAAATTTTGTTAAGAAATAGTAGCTCCTAATACATACACTGAGGAAAACCGCAGATAAGATTAGATAAATCTTAACCTGGGAAAAATTCTAGGAAAAGATTTTTGTTATCGGTGTTTTCTCGCAGCTTTGGGATGCCAGGGATCTATGGTTAATAGCACAGATTCGTCGAAGTATTTAATTCGACATGCCAAGAGCGAAAACTAGACAAAGAAAAATTACCCCACAAGGGTGAGGGTACACTTGACAGAAGTCTGTCATTATGCAATTAAAGGAAATACGAGGAGTTTGCCATGCATCGACAAATGTGCTGGTTATCTAAGTTTGGCGGCGATGGAGAGAAAATGTTACATTTGCAGACTGCACCTAATCAACCCTGGCGTCCTTACACAGCTTTTCCACAATATGCAGTAGCCGATTATAAAATACAAGGCGGTTCTTTGGGTTGGGCAACTTACCAAAAGCTTTTGAAAGCAGGCTGGACTCTAGTACATACCTCACGGGCAAACGAGTTTAGCAGTTACTCCGCTGAAGTTAAAAGTTAGGAGTAGGAGTAGGAGTTAAATTTTCAAAGCCAGTCCAGCCAACGCACGAGAATTTAGGTATAGTCCGGCAGTGCGTTGCTTATTTTCCCAACGCACGTTTTCGCTCTTAAGCTTAAGAGCGAAAAGTTGCTCAAAAGCCTCTAGGGGAACCTTCACCACGGGGATCGGCTGCTCCTTCTAAAGTTCCATCGGGTGTGACAACGATCGCGTTAGCATTACCCCAAGGAGTAATTTCTTTAATATTTTGTCCGCGACGCCGTAAGTCTTGCACAGTCACAGCATCCAAACCCCAAGGTTCGGTTCGCAACTCATCGGGAAGCCATTGATGATGTATGCGTGGCACAGAAACAGCTGCACCTGCATCCATGTTGTATTCCAAGACGTTGAGGATAACTTGCAGCACTTGGGTAATGATGGTACCACCTCCTGGCGCACCCACCCCCATGCGGAGGCGATTATTTTCGGTGATAATTGTCGGAGTCATACTGGATAAAGGAGTTTTGCGGGGTGCGATCGCATTCGCTTCATTACCCACCAAACCAAAAGCATTCGGTACTCCCGGTGCAGCTGCAAAATCATCCATCTCATCATTGAGCAAAATACCAGTTCCCGACGCCACCACCCCAGAACCAAAACCATAGTTTACCGTAAAAGTTAGACTAATCGCGTTACGCTGTTCATCCACAACGTTAATGTGGGTAGTTTCCGGAGACTCGTAGGGAAGATGAGGGGATGAGGGGGATGAGGGGGATGAGGGAGACAAGGCAGACAAGGGGACAAGGGGACAATTCTTTCTCCCCATCCCCCCCTCTCCCCATCCCCCCCTCTCCCCATCTCCCCATCTCCCCATCTCTGCTGGCTTGACTTCAGTTGAGGGTTTAGCGCGATCCATAGTGATTTGCGCCCGCCGGATTTTGGCGTATGCTGGGCTGAGAAGTTGTTGTACAGGCACTTTGACAAAATCGGGATCGCCTAAATATACAGAGCGATCAGCGTAAGCAATTTTCATTGCTTCTGTCATTAAATGTAAAGCATCTGGGTGATGCCATCCCAAAGATTTTAAATCTGTGTCACCGATAATGTTTAAAATCTGTAATAGGTGAACTCCTCCCGATGAAGGTGGTGGCATTGAGCAAATTTTAGAAGTGCGGAAATTGCCACAAACTGGTGTGCGCCAAATTGGTTTATAAGATTTTAAGTCTTCAAGAGTAATTAAACCATTGTTTTTTGCCATATCGGAAGCGATCGCCTGTGCAACATTTCCGGTATAAAAATCTTGGGGATTCTTAGCAATTGCTGATAAAGTTTTTGCTAAGTCGCGCTGTATTAACCTTTCCCCTGGTTGATAAAATTCGCCGTTGCGAGTGAAAATTGCTCGTGCTGCTGGATTAGCGAGAATTGCTGATTTGCGTTGTTCGTAAACTTGTAGAGAACGCCAAGTAGGTTGTTGACTAAGGATGAAGCCATTTTTCGCGAGAGCGATCGCCGGTTTAACAACTTCTTGCCAAGGCAGTTTACCATAACGACGATGTAATTCATACAACCCCGCCACCGTTCCTGGTGTCGCTACTGCCAAATGACCGTTAATACTGACATTCGGACGCACCTTACCTTGAGCATCTAAGTACATATTTTTGGTAGCTTTTAGTGGTGCGCGTTCGCGAAAATCGAGCGCTTTCATCTCCCCAGTTTGGGCTGAATGCATGAGCAAAAATCCGCCACCACCAAGTCCTGCTGAAAAAGGTTCTACTACAGAAATAGCAAAAGTTGTCGCAACTGCGGCATCAACTGCATTACCTTTATTGCGTAACATTTCTAACCCGGCTTCACTTCCTAAGGGATTAGCCGAAACCACCATTGCTTTTTTGGTGCGTAAAGGTAATGTTACGGTGGCTGATACTATTTGACTGTTAAATACAATACTTAGATAAAAGATTGCAGATACTAGTTGTTTATATTTGCTGACACGCATTTGGATGTAGTTTTTTTGATATTTATTAACAATGCATTTTATAACTTAAATTGGTTGCAAATGCGATCGCTCTCTACTTTGTCAGCAGCCATGACTACAACTCATTTAGGGTTGTTATATCTATCTTTAGACATATTTTAAAACTGCTTTAAAAGATTTACGTTGTTAATAACACCCTAATAGAAACTAAAATCAAGATTTTTGGTTTCGTATTGAGTGGTGAAATTACACCAATTCTTCTTGGTGCAAAATAATAAACCAATTCTGAAAGTTTGTTCATAAAGCTTGCAAGTACTACCAATTTTTTAATTTATCAGGATAGATTGATGGATATTATCTCTAAAACTAGCAAAGCTAATGGTCAGCGTTACAAAATCTGGTTTACAATCACTGGTTTGACTGCGGTTCTGCTAGCTGGCGGATTCGTAGTTCGAGGTGCTGATGCCGAAGAGTATCATCCAACTGGTATTGTTTACACCGAAAGCAATATTCCGACTCCAAATGGAAACTCTATTCTTGGGTTCCGACGCGATGCCTCTGGTACACTAACACCACTACCTACTTCTCCTTTTCCTACTGGAGGCGCAGGTATTCCTAATGCTCCCATCGTCGGGGGTGGTCCTATTGCCTTTACTGCCTTTGCATCCGATCAAGAAGTGATCGTTAACCCCGAACAGACGCTGCTTTTTGCTGTCAATTCCGGATCGAACACCATCGCTGTCTTTGACATCCATAAAGATGGCAGTCTTTCTCCTGTGAAGGGATCTCCATTTCCGAGTGGTGGAGTACAACCGGTTAGTCTAGGTCTAGCAGGCGATATTCTGACTGTGGTTAATCAGAACTTATTGCCTGAGATACCAGCCCCGGAAGCCAGCGATTCCCTACCGAATTATACTACCTTCCGCGTGACTCCAAGGGGCAGACTTATTCCCATAGAAAATTCTACCGCTTCAGTTCCCAACGGTTCTCTGCCAACCCAAGCACTCATCTCTCCAAACAAACGTTTGCTATTTGGTGTGGACGGTGGGACTGGTTTACTGCGCTCTTATCAAATTCTCCGCAACGGTCGTCTACGTCAAAGCCCGAACTCACCACAACCGCTACCTGCATCAGCATTCCCCCCAAACCCAATCGGTCTCACACTGGGACTCCAAGTTCATCCCCAAAAGCCAATCTTGTATGTTGCCTTCCCAGCCAGCCAGGAATTGGGAGTCTATTCTTACGATCGAAATGGGGATCTGACCTTCCTCAAAGCTGTATCTAATTCAGGCGTATTGATCTGCTGGATTGCTATTAACCGAGCTGCCACCCGTCTTTACACAACCAACCCTGGTGACAACAGTGTTACTGTCTATGATATTGCACAAGACCCAAGCACGCCAGTAGAAATTCAGAAAGTTACACTCAAAGGTCCGACTCGTGGTGGTAGCGCTCAACTAACTTTAGACTCGACAGAATCGTTTCTGCATGTGGTCTCTCAATCAGCTCCGAATCCTCCATCTCAGAATAATGGAATATCTGTACTGAGGGTCAACCCATATGACGGTACTTTAAGTGAAGTATCTTCCTCACCCCGGTTAATACCCTCAGTTAATAACAGCTTTCCACAAGGGATTTTTGCTAATTAAGATAGCCGATTTAACAAGTTAGGATAATAAACGTCTCCAGAAATTAAATATGCATTATCCAGAACCCTTGTAGAGACCTAGCACTGTTAAGTCTCTACATTCTTTTTCGCAGATATCTACAATTCACAAGATTTCAGGCAAACGCACCCATGATTTACGCATACAAGCAGTCGTTCTTGCCTATAACATCAGCCATATTCTGACTTTAAACCCTAAAGACTTTGTTCCAGTTGAAGGAATTACTATTATTCACCCCAACAGCATAAACAGCTTGAGGTTTGGGAAATCGATTTTAGCGTAGACATAGCCCAACCCAGGTATTGATTTAGCCCCAGCCAACATTTCCCTCAGTACGGCATAAATGCAATTGGTGAGTGCTTCGTTCGACTTTAAGGAGTGCTGTTTACCTTTTTGTTCACGAGGGCTGAAACCCTTATTTTTAGATTAGTTATTGAACGTTTGTGAGCAAGCTGAAAGTTGATCTAAAAATGTAGAGAGCAAAATTCGTGACTAAGGTCATGGATGAGTTTAGAACTTTCGATACATATGATTGTTTAAGTTAGTTTCATATGATGGTTATAAAAATATTCACGCTAAAGGAAAAGCAACAACTACAAAAAATGTGTGAGTGTATGCTGTCTCGATGAAAACACTACTGATTAAAAAAATCGTTAATACAAAATTATCATACTATAGTTAACCTAAGTTTTTGTAGCAATGTCTCTCGGTAGCCATTATTTGTACACCGGAAATTAAAAATGAAACTAGATACATCACAGCCTGTAGATTCCACGTATTTTTTACCAGAAGAAAAGAAAAAGGGCAGAATTAACTGGCTACCTTGGCTACTCACATTTTGTATTTTGGGTGGAGTCGGCTACCTAGTTTATAACCAGGTGGTCGTTGTTCAAAAACAAGAAGCAAAGCGAAAAGTTTTGACACAGCCTGTATCTCGTCAAAATTTAACCATTAAGATTTCGGCGAACGGAACTGTTAAGCCGGAAAAGTCGATTAACGTCAGTCCGAAACAATCAGGCATACTAAAAAGACTGCTGGTCAAGGAAGGTGATACGGTCAAACAGGGGCAAATACTCGCGAATATGGATGATTCCAACCTGTTAGGACAACTCACCCAAGCCAGAGCGCAAATAGCACAACAAGAGGCAAATCTACAAAAAGCACAAGCAGGTAATCGTCCTCAAGATATTGCTTCAGGGCAAGCAGCTTTAGATGAAGCTCAAGCAAATTTGCAAAAGGCACAAGCAGGTAATCGTCCTCAAGATATTGCTTCAGGGCAAGCAGCTTTAGATGAGGCTCAAGCAAATTTGCAAAAAGCACAAGTAGGTAATCGAACTCAAGATATTGGTCAAGCACAAGCACGTTTACAAAGCGCTCAAGCCAACTTAAGTAAAGCCGAAGATAATTTACGCCGCAATCAGCAACTTTACAATTCTGGAGCCATTTCTCTTCAAACTGTAAATCAAAGTCGTGCAGATCGTGACAGTGCCCAAGGTCAAGTAAATGAAGCTATTCAAGCATTAGGGTTGCAAAAAGCCGGCTCACGTCCAGAAGATATTCAGCAAGCACAAGCTGTAGTCAGGCAGAAACAGCAAGCTTTAGCACTCCTAAAAGCCGGATCGCGTCCAGAAGATATTCAGCAAGCACAAGCTGTAGTTAGGCAAAAACAGCAAGCTTTAGCACTCCTAAAAGCCGGAACACGCACAGAAGATATTGAACAAGCACGCGCTCAGTTAGCTTCCGCTCGCGGTTCGCTGCAAACCATCCAAACCCAAATCAATGACACCATACTTCGGGCACCTTTTGATGGTGTTATAACTCAAAAGTATGCCGATCCAGGCGCTTTTGTGACGCCAACCACTTCAGGTAGTGCTGTATCTAGTGCAACATCTTCTTCAATCGTATCTTTGGCTTCTACAAATCAAGTTGTAGCAAATATCGCTGAAGTAAATATTGCTAAAATCCGCCTTGGTCAGAAAGTGACAATTACAGCAGATGCCTACCCCGGAAAAACCTTTGAGGGTAAAGTCAGTCAAATTGCCGCTCAAGCAATAGTAGAGCAAAATGTTACCAGCTTTCAAGTGAAGGTAGCAATTGTCTCGGATTCCGAAAAGCTGTTACGGTCTGGGATGAATGTAACAACAGATTTTGAAGTAGGTCAATTGGAAAATGTGCTTGTAGTGCCAACAGCAGCGGTTGTGCGCCGAGAAAAGTCTACAGGTGTGTTTGTGGCAGGAGAAGATGATAAACCTGTGTTTACTCGGATTCAGACTGGCGTTACTGTAAATAAATATACTGAAATAAAATCTGGATTGAAAGGGACAGAAAGGGTATTACTCAGCTTTCCACCGGGGTCACGACCGCAATCAACACCACGAGGCGGAGTTTTTCCTGGTGTAAGTGGTGGTCGAGGTGGCGGTGGTCGTGGTGGTGCGCCTTAAAATTTAGTTATAAATATTACAATATGCTGAAGGTTTTTCCTAAAGGTAAAAAGACCCGCACTGTCTCACTGCCAGAAATCTTGTCAATGGCTGTAGAGACACTTTGGAGTAACAAATTACGCACAGGATTAAC
>JBPCQW010000284.1:0-4026 GCA_050997715.1 Hassallia sp. | reverse complement strand
TGAACCGGTCGCCATACCGCTTCAATATCCTAACTTACATCACAAAACATAAATTATGTCAATAGCACACAACTGCTACGATATAAAATAATAAGAGTGCAAGCCCACGGAAATCTTCACACTTAATACACAAGCCATGCAGAATACAGATACCAGCTTAAATCTTCGCTTATGGACAGTTGCGGACTATCACCGCATGGCTGAGACTGGGATTTTGGATGAAGATGAGCGAGTGGAACTGTTAGAAGGAAAGATAATCTGGATGAGTGCTAAAGGTACAGCGCATAGTTCGGCAGTGGCAAGAACGTATAAATTATTGGAAAACCGTTTGGGGAATCAAGCTTGGATATTAATTCAAGACCCGATAAAGTTAAATCAACGCTCAGAACCCGAACCAGATGTTGCAGTTGTGCAAATAGACCCCCTCGACTATGCAGACCATCATCCTACCCCTAGCGAGGTTTATTTAATAGTTGAGGTAGCCGATAGCAGTTTAAAATTTGACTGTGAAACTAAAGCTAAAGCTTACGCACAAGCAGGAATTGCAGATTATTGGGTGCTAGATGTCGTTGAGCGTCAATTATATGTGTTTCGAGAACCGAATGAAGACGGCTATCAAAGTAAAGTGATTTTGGGTGAAAATGGAATGATTTCGCCTTTACAGTTTGCTGATTTGCAGATTGTGGTTTTAGAAATGTTACCGCCAATTATTGTATCGTGAGAGCGTCGGTTCAACATCAGACCGAATATTGCGAAATCTCTTTGAGAGTCTGTAAAGTTCCTCTTCAAACTCATCAGAGAATCGAACTGAAACCGCATTATCGCTCTGCATCAATTCCATCCCACATCTCACTAATTGGTCTAGTTTGCCCGGTTTTTGCCTGATGTAAGGCTCTTCTCAAGCTGGCTTTAATTTCCTCAATGGGTGTATCATCAGGGTCAATCTCTTCTGCTTCTGCCTCTTCTGGAACCAACACAATCACCCGAACCTGATGAGGGTAAGTGGTTCCCTGAATTGGTTCATCCAGAATCAGATTTCCCTCTTGGTCAATCTTGCCAGTAACTTCGATCGCTTTCATCTGTTTTCCACCTCGTTTTGTTGGAGATCCTAACATTCCAGCAAGCGATCGCATATGGCAATTTTAATCTTCCTCACCAGAAAAATCAGCCACAATATCTCGGATTTCGTTTACACCGATATTTTCTCGGTCAGACTTAGAATAAATTGTTAGTAGTAAAATACTTATAGGTGACTCAAGCTGATAAATCAATCGGTATCCAGCACTCTTAACTTTTTGGATGTTACTGTTACGAACCCTCACTTTGTAAACAATATATTCCTCACCAATACCCCCAATTCTATCTCCTAAAATATTTCCTTGTTGTAATTGCTCAATAATCGGCTGCATATCAGAGCGAATATTGCGAAATCTCTTAGAAAGGTCGCGCAAGTTTTGTTTATATTCAGGAGTTAAATCGATTAATACCGATGGCTGTTCATTCGGCATCAATTCCCTCCCACATTTGAGATAGTGGCAAACGCTGACCCGTTTTTGCCTGATGTAAAGCTCTCCTCAAGCTAGCTTTAATCTCCTCAATGGGTGTATCATCAGGGTCAATCTCTTCCCCTTCTGCCTCTTCTGGAACCAACACAATCACCCGAACCTGATGAGGGTAAGTGGTTCCCTGAATTGGTTCATCCAGAATCAGATTTCCTTCTTGGTCAATCTTGCCAGTAACTTCGATCGCTTTCATCTGTTTTCTACCTCGTTTTGTTGAAGATCCTAACATTCCAGCAAGCGATCGCACTTCCCAAAATTAGCCAAACAGCGATCGCGTAGCGTTCCGCAAGAATCGCATTACTGGAGAGTTAGGAGTAGAATCTGCAAGAGAACCGCTTTGAATCTACGCATTTTTATTGCCTAACACGATAACAAACTTTGACAATCTTTGCTATGAGTGGCAGAATCAAAGCTATAAACTCAAATCAGCACAACGAACTCATGAACGTATCGCTTACACCTGAGCTTGAGCAGTTAGTTCACCAAAAGGTCAAAAGTGGCAGATACAAAACGTGCGAGCATTTCCCCCTTGTCCCCTTCTCTGGGACTCCCTACTTCAACCCTAGCTTTTTGCGAAACTCGCGATCGTATATCGCTTTTTCCCAATTTTTAGCAGATTTAACTTGCTTAGGAGTCAGGTTTTTGGCATAGCTGAGGTCGGCACCGCTGAGGTTGGCATTGCTGAGGTTAACATCTTTAAGGTCAATATAGCTGAGGTCAAGATTGCTAAGGTCAGCACCGCCGGCGAGTATCTTCCGTTCCCTCTCCTAATTGCGTCAGTTCTAGAAAAATCCGCTTTGCTGCTGTTTGTTCTTCTGGTGACAAATTCTCATAAATCTTAGTAGCGCGTTTTTGCAGCGTTCCCTTCACTCCACCCAGCCGTGTGTAAGCTGAAACTGTTAATTTTTCCTCGCTTCTCAGTTGCCAAAGCTCGGTTAACGTGTACTGTAATAACGGCAAACTTCCCGGTGAACCTTCGACATCGACAATCATCTGATTAACTAGCTCAGGCTCGACTTTCAAATCTACCCGCTTCGCAGGTTCGGTAATTGCCTGTCTCAACTCCTCCTCTGTCATTGGCGTCACCGTCACCAGATTTTCCTGAATATGCTGTGTTAGTTTGCCATATTCAGCACACTTGCCAAAAAAATCTGCCCGCATCGTGATGATTACGCACAGACCTAACCCCCCAGCCCCCTTCCCTACAAGGGAAGGGGGAGTTGGATAAGGGGGAGTCCGGTTCCCCTCCCCTTGCAGGGGAGGGGTTAGGGGAGAGGTCACGTCCAAAAGACATTCAAAAAATTTCTGCCGTTGTACCTCATCGCGACACAGGGTAAAAACTTCCTCAAACTGATCCACAACCAATATTACCCGACTGGGTGAAGACTGCACCAACCGTCGCAACCCCGTTACACCTTGAGCAATTAAATCCTCTGCATCCCCCAACTGTTTCGCCCGTTGCACTGCTGACAGGTTCACGTCTACAAACACAAGTGCTAAACTCTGCAAAGGATGCTCACCCGGTCGAAAAATCCTAATTTGCCAACTGTCACTACCCGACAACCGCCGCCCCAAGGTAAGCTGATAAAGTAATCCCGCTCTGACAACACTAGATTTACCACTTCCTGATGCTCCCAACACGGCAAGGAAATTCCCCACACGCACTTTTTCTAATAACTGGTCTGTCAGCGTTTCCCTACCATAGAAATATTGAGCATCTTCTTCTGTACAATCAAAGTATTGCAACCCGCGATAAGGGCAAATCGTTGTGACAACTGAATTACTATCTGGTTTCGGTGCTTGCAAAGTGCGCGTTAAGTTAATCGCACCACCGGAGTTAGCAAATATGGGACTCTGGGGAAATGCCTGCAAACGCTGATTGAGAACATCAATTAAAGTGTAGTTTGTTACCCATGTGCCGGAATGTCGTCTGGGGTCAAGCCCTTGCAATAGCGCCTCCGTTAACACGCTATGCTTGCTATCAATCGCTTCATAGGCTACCTCAAATTCTCGTGATGCGGCTATAAAACAGCGATCGCGTCCTTTCCCCCTATCCCCCGGATCAGCTTCGGCAAAATTCAGCAACTCCCCGCTATAACAACAATCCAACCAAATAATCTGCTGTCGAATCGGGCTTTCTTGCAAGAGTTCCCGCAACCATTTTAAGCGAATACCCCAATTTCCTAAATCAGGGTTGACATCACTGGTAGCCAAATACCCTTCTTGAATGCCTCGGTCTTTACGCAGTCCATGCCCGGAAAAATACAACAGCGCGGTGTCGGGAATATTTCTACCCTCTGGCTTAAATAATTGGACGATCGCCTCTTCTAACTGAGTCAAAGTAACTTTAGTTGTCTGACCAACGCGAATCGTGTTATTTTGCTTATCCTTAACCGCAGGTATGCGCTTGACTTTAAACTCGCCGGCATTTTCCAATAATTGAGCGATCGCCTCTGCATCTTGT
>JBPCQW010000255.1:0-5389 GCA_050997715.1 Hassallia sp. | reverse complement strand
GTGCAATATGTTAGTGAAGTGAATCAGCAAGTTAATGCCGAATTAGAAGGAATTTTGGATCAAATTGTTCCTTGTCTGCAAAATCTTTCTAAAAAGGAAGCGTTATTAAGATATATTGCGGCGGAAGAATCGCAAATCAATGCAGAAATTCCTAGTTGGTTGCAGATTATTTTAGATATTGCTAACTTTGAAAGCAATTCGATTTGATTGGCGAAAATTAATTTTTTAACGAACCACATTCGCGCAGCGTCTCCTAATCAAAACTCTCTACAAATATGAACCTTTTCCAACCCAACAATAATAGCGTCAAAGAATTTACCGAATTATTAACAATGAATTTTGAACAACTTAACAACAAAACCGATAAACCAAAAAAAAGATTTCCTGGATGGTTTGCTATAGATTTTGGTACATCAAATTCTACGGTTACATTATTCGATCCGATTGAAGTTCCTATTGCCGAAATTCTGCCGAGAGAACAAGAGTTACGTTTGCGCGATCGCATGGCACAATGGTTGAGTTCTCCCGCTGCAATTGCTTTACCAGATATTAGCGCAAGTGATTGGGATAAGTTCATCGCGGAAATCAGCAAAAATCTGGAAATAGAACCAAGTCAGTTAGGTGAAGTTTTTGAAAGTGATAATAAAGAGCGATTTTTAGAAGCGATTCGTCAAATTGAATTGTGTTTGGGAACTAGCGATCGCTTTCGTCGTGCTGTGAGCAAAAAACTTTATCAAATATATCATGAAGTGTTCCGCGTTCCGACTCTAGAATCGCAAAATCTTATTCCGGTAGTGTTGGATATTGATCGTCGAGATACGGAGATTCCTAGTGAGTTGGAAGTTTCTAGTTTGACTGCTTTAAAACTCAACATGGGTAGAGAAGCGAGAGACAACAGAAAAAAGGCGATCGCTCAAGGAACTAGCGGTTCTTTAAAGGAAATTATTAGCAAGTTTCATCACTCACCTAAAAGATATTTCGGTCAAGAGCGGTCTTTTGGTGTTATTTTAGATGGCGAAGAAACTACAATTACTGTTAATGAATTAATTCAAGCAGCTTGGGGACATCTTGTTGAGTTAACTGAAGATTATCGACAACGCGCACGACGTAAGTTTTCGGAAGGGGATTTGTTGACGGCAGTTGTTACTTATCCAACTGTTGCCCCCCCAGTTATTCGCAAGGAAATTAAAGAACTTGTGGAACAACTTGGTATTGATGATGTGCAAACAGCTTATGATGAAGCTGTTTCTGTGGCGATATTCTTTTTGTGGCGAGAATTTGGCGGTAATTTGAATATTGGAATTGAATCTTTCAAAACTCGCTGTCATCAAGAAAAGAATAAATGGTCACAAAATGTGCTTGTTTTAGATATTGGTGGGGGAACAACTGATTTAGCTTTAATTGAATTAACTTTAGAAGATAAAACTCCTTATTTTGCGGATAATGAAGATAGAGGACTTGGGGGACGCTACTATAGACTTACTCCCAAACTGTTAGGTTCATCTGGTCATTTGCAATTAGGTGGAGAGTTAATTACGCTGCGAATGTTTCGTCTTTTGAAAGTAGCGATCGCTGATTCTTTGCTAACAGCAATTACAATCGGTGCTTTAGAAAGCGATAAATTAGAAGATTTAATTAACTCGGAATTAAATGAGCGCTTTTTAGAACAAGGAAAATTTAAAAGCGGCAGTCTTTTAAAATGCGTAGATAAAGAAAATCCCGAAGGTGACGCAGCTTACAAAGATGCTTTAGATACTGCGGAAAAAGTACTACCTACTCGCTGGCAACAAGCACCCCAACGTCTACAGACATTTTACGCGCTTTGGGAACTTGCAGAAGCAGCGAAACTGAAATTAGGGCAATCACCAGCAGATAATTCTACTTTAACCTTCACAGTTTCTGAACAACAAATCTCGGAGTTATTAACACAAAGTAGCATTAAATTCAACATCCAAAATGCTCATAATATTAACATCACCTTAGACAGTCAACAATTTGAAAGAACTGCAACTACAGCAATTAAAGAAGCAATTGGTATTGCCAAAGGACTGATGGAAAGTCGCTTGCTAAGTAGCGGACAAAAAGTTGATTGGTTAATTCTATCTGGGAAAACTTGCAATCTTGATTTAGTGCAGCAAGAAATTTACCAGGAATTTAGTAAATCACAATATTTCGTTTGGAATCCTGAGCGAATTACCTTTGTTTTAGAGTTTACTAAATTAGCTACCTCTGCCGGTGCTTGCTACGCTGAAAAACTGCGAAGACTCAGATTCGATCCAGAAGAATCTAAAGGATTGCTGCGTAAGGGAGCAAACCAACTAGAAATAGATGTCAAAAATTTATTTTATTATTTGCCCTGTAACTTCAAACGCAAAACTCAAAGCAACGAATTGCTACCAATATTTAAAGCCGGACAAGAACTTTATCAACTAGCTGATGGGGAATCTGTAGCGAAAGTTCGCACTAATTGGCAAGGGATACAATTAAGCAACATTATCTATCGTCAAGACTATGAAGATGGAGATTTGCGGCTTTGGGGTAGCTTTGATGGCAAAACTTTGATGGAGAAATTGAAGATAGAAGAACCAGAATTTCTCAAAAAAATCAAAGTCCAATTTGAAATTGACCAAACACTACAATTTAAGGTCTTGTTGTGTCGAGGAAATCCCCATTATTTAATTGATGTTCCTGGTATTGATGTCGGAATAGCAATATTAGCACACTTCCCCACAGCCGAAAGCTCAAAGTTATTTTCTGATGGTAAATTGAATTGGAATATTGCCATTGAGCGTCCGAATAAAAAGCTGAATAATGGTGATATTGCTGTCAATGTTATCGAGTCAGCAACAGTCGATCAACCAGATGCTTATCATTTGGTATTTGTAGCCGAAAGCAATGATAGTAAATCTATCAAAGAATTTCGTTACGTGCGCGATCGCTTACAAGAAATAGGAACCGGCTTAATCAGTAAACCCTTACCTCCCTTTCCCCAAAACGGTCAGCACACCTTCTATATTTATCAAACAGATGCCCAAACAAACACCAAAAAATGGATCAGAATTGGCTCACTCAGCAAACCAGAAATAACAACAGATTATCCTTGTCAATATCATGTCACCCTTGATGATAAAGGCATTCTGCGGATGCACGCAGGTGAAGTCCCTTACTGGACATCAACAAATGAAGAATGTCTCAAACAAGAAGGATGTGTTTTTCGCGCTGAACTAGAATTACAACCCAACGAAGTTGATAAAGAACGCGATCCATTTTGCGGCATTCATTAATAGTAGAGACGCGATTAATCGCGTCTGTAGAAAGTGAGGAGTCAGGAGTTATGCAGCACTTACGCCGATTATTAGAAATAGAAAACTCAGAATTAGCGCGATTATTGCGGTTTAGCTTATACGGGCTAGAAGCATCTCTGAAAAAAGCTCAAGCAGAATTATCTGACGATCCAGGAGCGAAAATATGTGATGAAGTGTTGCAAGAAATTTCTCATCTTTTGCAACCTTCAACCGTCGCGCCTTTAAATAATATCACGTCCACAAATGAGTTAAAACTAACATGCTTGCGGGATGAATTTAATGCCGATAAAGAGCTAGCTTTACATTTAGGAAATTCGCCACTTCAAAGCCAGACTGACTCAGATTTGTGGAACGAAATTCAAAGAAAGCTGTTAAGAATTCCTGAGGATGTAGCTACATATTGGCGTCAACATGCTTTGAATCTTGCTCAAGAAGCTGGTGCTACCGAAGATAATTCAAATTTATACCAACTTCCCTTCAGCCGCGATGAAGTTATTTACCCAGGACTCAGCGGTAGTGTCAATGTCCAAGGTTTGCAGTTGTCTCAAAAAGAACTTTTAAATTGTAAAATTACTCATGGACAAGAATCGAGTGATATGCATCAACTTGGATGTATGGTGATTTTGTTGATAAAACTTATCGATATTGAACCGAATTTACATCATGCTTTAAAGAGCGTTTTTAGCTTTGATGTTGTGTCTTTGCATTCAAAACCAGAACAGCGTAACCAATATATTGAAGCTTTAAGCGATCGCTTTCAACGCATCCAAAAAGCCGAAGAAAATGCGTATCCCTTATTAACTCTGCGTGCTTGGATTGATATCGACGAAGCAATACACTCCCTAATCTTCGTTCCTCCAGCCGAACGCTATTCGTGGTGGGGGAAACTACAACAAGAATCGCGACGCATCCTGAAAAAAGTCGCCGATAAAGCAAATAACGCAGGCTATGACGTCCGAATTCGCCAATTATCCGGACTTTACGCCGATATATGTGCTTTTTCCAAGGATGACTTACAACTAGATTGCGGGGGTACACCCGGAGAAGTGTTAACCTGTCTGCGGGTGTATGCACGAATTAATCAAGAAGATTGTTTAGGACGCGTCATCTTTCGCACATTAAGGTAGTTTATGGCAGATAAGGATTCATATCATGTCCGGCTAATTAGTTATGATTACCACATCTGTGCAAAAACCGGGAAACTCTCTTTCCCCCTGCTCCCTGCGGTCTTAATGATAAGTCTTTAACCGGACATGATATCACGTGGCAACTACCTTACTCATCTCCCCCAATTTTTTGCAGTCTCAGACTTCCCTCAACACAATTTTCAAGATTCTGTTGAGAATTAAGGGATTGTCCGAATTTGGAAAGAATTTCAAATAATATCTGCTTTTGTGCTGCCACCACTCGCAAATCAACCGCCTGCGCCTGTATTTGAGCGAATAAGTCAGAGTTTTGGCTTGCCAAGCTCAGTAGAGTCCCCACCAGCGTGGCAAATAGAATTTCGGAGGTTTTCCAGTTGCGAGTTTGGGCACACTGGTGAATGCACAGCAAGCCCCACACATCGTTATCTTTCACTAGCGGTATAACTAAATTCGCTTTCACCTGAAGTTGACAGAGCATTTGAACATAGCAATCTTTCAGCCCAGCGTTGTGAATATCATTGATCACTCGAATGCGTCCCTGACGATGTTGAGTAACATACGTTTCCTTAAAGCAGGTATCTTGAATATGCAAGGAAAAAGCAGAAACAAAGTTTGGTGACACATCCTCTGAAATAATTTTACCTTCAGCAAGTTCTGAATCAGGCTTAAATTGGTATATGGTAACCCGGTCAGCATTCAGAGCACAACGGAGTTTTCCAATTGTTGTGCTGAAAATCGTATTGAGATCAAGGGATTGTTGGATTTTGGCAATCACTTCAAACAAAATCTGTTGTTGTTTTGTCACCTCTTGCGGTGAATCGGTTTGCTTTTGGAGTTGACTTTCCAAGTTGGTACTGAGCGTATGCAACTGTTGCTTTAGCTTATACTCGTGAATTCCTGAGGCAAATTGTTTACCCAGTTGTTGACCCAATTCAATCT
>JBPCQW010000104.1:0-25054 GCA_050997715.1 Hassallia sp. | reverse complement strand
AGATGTGCCTCCTGGTGGTGGCGTTGGCTCGGTATTGACGGGTTTGGGTGTAGGTGTACTTGCTGGTGGCGTTGTTGGTTCTGTCTTTATCGGTTGAGGTGTAGGTGTACTTGCTGGTGGTGGTGTTGGGTTGGTTGTACCAGGCGTAGCAGGGGGTATGGGTGACTCAATAGATGAGTTAGGTTTTGGAGATACGGACGGTTGAGTAACAGGAATTTGCTCGATTCCTTGTTGTACTGCTTCTGGTTGTCTTTCATCTGGTGGTTTAGCTATGATGAAATTTTCAGAGCGTTGAAGGCTTGCTAAAGCACTTATAGGCAGGGCATAACTCCCAATCAAAAAATTACTACTCATCAAACAAATCAAGATAAAGTCTAATTTGTATCGATAGTTTTTTTTAGTTTTTACTGTCATGATTACGTTCCTCATTGTTGATCAAAACATTGAGTTTGAAGGTAGTTTATACCCGACAATATTTTATTATTGGCGGGTTACTTTCATCTACTTTATGCTTTTTAATTAGAACGAGATAAGTTTATTTCGTTCCCATAGCAAATTAAAATTTTAAATTACTAAGAATACTTATATTCATTTGGTTTGAATAAATTTCTTAAGTTATAAAGTTAGTCAAGAACTGACTTAAACATTAAAACAAATATATACTTACTATATTATAATATATACGAAGTAATACTGAGTGACAAAGGTGATGAGGGGTAACTTAAATTATAAAAGTGGTTTATTTGATGCAATTATTAAGAGCGATCGCTCTTCGGTGATGTCATACATATGGCAATTTGATGTCCGTCTGATAGCAGATAGCAAAATTATACGTCATAAATTAACATATACCCAAAGTGCAAATGGATTCCCAGTATGCTCTGCTGCCTGAATCCCGATTGTCAAGATCCCCTAAATCCAGATGGTAGCAAATATTGCCAATATTGCGATACTCAATTAATTACCCTATTAAGGGGTCATTATCGAGTTATCAAATTACTATCTGATGAAGGTGGATTTGGCAGAACCTATCTAGCGGAAGATGTAGATAAGCTGAATGAACAGTGCGTTGTCAAACAATTAGCACCGAAAATTCAGGAAGCTTCGGTATTGCGTAAAGCAGTTGAGCTATTTAAAGAAGAAGCCAAGCGGCTGCAACAATTGGGAGAACATAACCAAATTCCCACGCTTTTGGCTTATTTTGAACAAGATAATTATTTATATTTAGTGCAGCAATTTATTGATGGGCAAAATTTACTTAAAGAATTGCAACAACAGGGAACATTTAGCGAAAGCAAAATAAAAGAAGTTTTGTCAGATTTATTGCCCGTTCTTAAGTTTATTCATGATCGCGGCGTAATTCACCGAGATATCAAGCCACAAAATATTATTCGCCGCCAAAATGATGGACAATTAGTCCTAATTGATTTTGGAGCGTCAAAGCAGCTTTCGGCAACAGTCATGATGAAAACGGGGACGGCTATTGGTTCGCATGGCTACACCCCAATTGAACAAATGCAAGATGGAAAAGCTTATCCCGCTAGTGATTTATTCGGTTTGGGTGCGACTTGCTTTCACTTGCTGACGGGAATTCGTCCATCTCAACTTTGGATGGAACAGGGTTTTAGTTGGGTTACATCTTGGCGAAAATATTTAAGTAATTCTGGTAGCGTAATAACCTCACCGATAAAATTGGGTAAGGTTTTGGACAAGCTGTTGAAAACAGATATCCAAAAGCGTTATCAATCAGCGGATGAAGTCCTCAGTGACTTAATATCTGTATCACCACCCTCAACAGCACTTTCAACTTTAATTTATAGCGAAGGACGATTGCCAGAATTAGGCGATCGCCTAAAAAATCAACTGATTATAAGTGCGGCTATCGTAGTGTTGGCAATAGCAGGAGTTTGGTATTCATTATCTCGTCCTGTTGTAATCACTAAGTCTTCTCCCAGTCAGCCTGTAAAAACAACTTCGGAAAATTTCGAGCAACCCAGCACCCTAAAAGGACATTCCAGCGATGTTAATTCTGTCAGCTTCACTCCCGATGGACAGATGCTGGTGACTGGAAGTGACGATCGCACGATCAAATTATGGAATCTAACAACTAAACAGGAAATCCGCACCTTTAAAGGACATTCGTCATACATTTATGCGATCGCTATTAGTCCGGATGGACAAACTATAGCTAGTAGTAGTGTTGACAAAACTATCAAATTGTGGAATTTAAACACAGGGAAGGAAATCCGGACACTCATTGGACATTCTGACAGTGTTGCTTCTGTAGCATTTAGCCCAGACGGAAAGCTGCTAGCTAGTAGCAGTTTGGATAAGACGATTAAACTGTGGAATCTCCAAACAAACAAAGAAATCCGCACTTTTACGGGACATTCTGGTGGCGTTGCTTCTATTGCCTTTAGTCCTGATGGTTTAACTCTTGCTAGCGGTAGTTATGACAAAACAATCAAACTGTGGGATGTAAACACAGGTAAAGAAATTCGCACTTTAACGGGACATTCTGGTGGCGTTGCTTCTATTGCCTTTAGTCCTGATGGACAGCAATTTGCTAGCGGTAGTAGAGACAAGACAATCAAATTATGGAATGTAAATACAGGAAAAGTAATCCGCACTTTAACTGGACATAATGATAAGGTTACTTCTGTGGCTTATATCCGCAAAGCAAATAGTCTAATTTTGGCAAGTGGTAGTAATGACAATACAATCAAATTGTGGGATACAGCAACTGGGCAAGAAATTCGCACCCTAAAGAAAGATTCTGGTTATATTTATGCGATCGCCATCAGTCCAGATGGACGAACTATTACTAGTGGCGGTAGTGCTGACAATATTATCAAGATTTGGCGTCTGAATTAACACTAATAAAAACACCGCAACAGTCGTAAAGACGTTCCATCGGAACGTCTCTACAATATAGGCAATTTACCGGACATGATATAAGTCTTATAAATAACAGCAACAGCGCGAAAAATTATTGAAAATACAGAGTAGCCATCACTTTAATTGTCATAAGCTGTAAGCTACAAGCCAGTAAATCTTGCTTTATCTCTTCTTTGTAGCGAACACGCACCAGGCTACAAAGAGCGTGAAGCCTAGATAGCCGAATACAGTGATCCATTCTTCAGCGTTACTAAATTTATCTATCATTTATGCATTTTCCTGATTAAGGTTAACAGAATTTGTTCAATGAGAGGGGGTGCTTTCTTGCCGAGGCGTTTCCCCAAAAAGAATAATAACGGTAAAGAGCAGAAAAATACCAAAGCAACAAACCGAAAGACATCTGCGTCAGATAATACAGCCGCTTGAGTATTAACTGTTCATTCAGGGCAACGTTGATAATGCTGGTATCAATTACCTCTAGTATTGTCCCTAAAGAAACTGTGAAGGCGATCGCCCATTTCAACGAGCCGATCACATAGCCAGATTGAATATTTTCAGAGGGTTTTTCTAGGTCGATGCTGGTTTAACTTTTTTAAACTTGCCGGAATTAAAGGTTTTCTTCATTAATTTTTTACAAAGAAATTGGTATATAAAATTACTTTATTTTATTGCCTACTTTAGTCGATTTTTTCTAAAACAAGTATAATAAACTATAGATGCAAGTACTTGCTTGCCTATAAAACAAAAAATAAAACGAGCTAAAATTTACTTGATAGTTGCTTTACGATCAACTTTCATCTCACAACCGAGCAACCTCTGACAGAAGGTGAGGGTTTATACTTTTACCAATTTGCTAGCAATCTGCGACAAAAACAGAGGTCAAATCAAATAAGAGCGAACTCGCGTTAAATTATGAATAAACGGCGTTTTTTACAGGCTGGTGCAACAATAGTTGGCACAGCATGGTTATCACATTATTTACTTGGCAGGTCAGAAGTTATGGCAATTTCAAATAACGAGTTTGAAGTTAAGAAAACCGAAGAAGAGTGGCGTACCATTTTAACACCAGAACAATATAAAGTGCTGCGTCAACATGGAACTGAACGCGCTCACACCAGCCCGCTGGATAAAGAGTATCACAAGGGCACATTTGTATGTGCAGCATGTGATTTGCCACTTTTTAAATCTGACACAAAATTTAATAGTGGCACAGGTTGGCCCAGTTTTTTCCAACCAATTGAAGGTGCGATCGCCTTCACAGTAGACAAGTCATTATTTATGACTAGAACTGAAGTTCATTGTCACCGTTGTGGTGGACATTTGGGTCATGTGTTTGACGACGGTCCTAAACCCACCGGTAAACGCTACTGCATGAACGGTGTATCTATGAAGTTTGTTGAAGTTTAAGTAGTGAGCCAGCGCGCAGAACAGGGGGTCTCCACGCCAGGTGCTTCTCCTATCGGAGACGCTGCGCGAACAAGTCGGCAGAGCCGACGGCAGATGCTTCAAGCCGGGAAACCCGTCCAACGCACTGCCTCCCCAACGCACTGGCTCCCCATGAGCGACTGGCGATAGCGAAGCGGTAGCGAGTCTTCTCCCAAGGGGAGACGCTCCGCGAACGAGCGTCACCCGGAGGTGAGCGATTTATCGCTCATAATGGGCACTAAAGTGCCCACTACAATATTAATACCCTTAATGAATCAGCGACTTTGAATTTCGCTTTTGTTTGGCGACTGTAAACAAGAAACATTAGTATCTTTTGGAGATAATAAAAATACATCTTCAGACATAATACTAAAAATTTCTAGCATAATCATGAAATTAGTCACATCTAAATCCCCACTCAAGTCATGGAAACATTAGTTACTTTTCACACTGCCTGCTTAGAGATTGGAATCCTAGGATAGTAAGTACAGAAATCGAATCTCAACAAGGAAGTTTAAGCGTGAAAAGAATTATTGCAGGTGTAATGATTGCTATGCCTTTAATGATGACTACTTTAGCAACAAAAGCATCAGCTTTAGAGGTGATTGTAAATCCTGGTATTCACAGAATTTCGCCCAAAGCAGAATTAATTGCACGAGGTAGGCATCGTGTATTGGTTCCAGCACACTGGGAGTACAGAAATCACCGTCGTGTGCGGGTTCCTGCACACTATGAGTGGAGGGGTTAAGCACTTACAAATAAATATCCCGGCTTCATTTATTTGAGCTTATTTATACCACACATACACAAAAACATACCCCGGTGGGGTATTTTTTTGCCCGAATCGCTACTTAGTCTTTTTCGCTATTTGGAAAATATTTTCACGAAAAGTCATGACTTTAGTCATGGAGCTATTCATGACTTTAGGGAGAATTCTTTTTGTATATATGAGCGAAAATAATAATTATAGTTAACTATTTATGTTGGCAGTGATTATTGCTTAATCACAGCTATGAACAAGTAGTAAGTCTAAATTTTTTCTGGAAAACTTAAAGATGTGCTTTAGGTTGTTTAAACTCATCTACTTGATTTTTATAGCAATTATAGCTGATAAACAAAGCAGGTACACATGAATAAAAGTTAAAGCATTGTTCTGGTTTATCATGCTCCTAGAAGCTGCTACGAAAGTAACTTCTTTTTCTTCAATCTTTCACTATACCTTTAATGAGGTGACTGTCTTTATGAAAAGAATTCTGACATCTTGCTTGTTAGGTGTTTTGCTCACTTCTACTGTTTTAGCAGAACAAGCCTCTGCTCAAGTACAAGTAATTTTTGGAGGAAATGACCGACGTGAATCGCGTGAACAGCAACGTGAGTGGCGTGAACGGCAACGTAGACTATATGAGCAACGTCAACGTGAGCAGCGTGAGCGGTTTGAACGTCAACGTGACCAACGTCAGCGGTTTGAACGCCAACGTGACCAACGTCAGCGGTTTGAACGCCAAAGTGACCAACGTGAACGGCGCGACTATCATCGCTACTAAAAAGGTTTCAAACATTTTGGGGAACACTGATTAACGTTTAAAATACTCAATGCTAAGACAACGCGATCGCCCGTACATATTGGAAAATAAGAGCGTTAATGTCTGAAAATTCCTACCCCATACTGGGTAAGTCCTAATTCCTACCTTTTAACTATTAGGGTGCTTAATTTCAGTTTTTTTAATAAGGGCATAAAGCTATGAAACGCACAAAAGTTTTATTGACTGCTATTGCTATTTCCTTGAGTATGATACCTGCATTTCCGGCTCAGGCTGCGAATGGTGAGATTACTTGCGATAGACTGATCAGGGAAAATGGTTATTCGGTAGTTGCTAACCGAGGCAGCGAACCTGTTTATCAAAATGGACGGATTGTTAGTTATCGTTATTTCTACCGTATTCAAAATAGGCGTAATCAAAGAGGAGTACGTAATGTAACTTGTGTCTGGAACGCAAGACGTGACTCAGCTCGATTAATCACCCGCTAAAAAAGCTAAATTGATTTTTCCTGCGATATTTCCTTCGTTGTAGCGTTGCTAAATTGAAGTATTAATCTGGATGTAGAGACGTAAAAATTTTATGTCTCTACAAGGTTTTGGCATAACACAAAATTATTTTAATAGATTAAATGAGCAACGCCAAATCTTTTTTATCTTCTCCTATCAAATCACTAATTAACTTTGTAACAACGTCCAGAAGTAGCCATCGGGAGCAACAAAAGAGAAACTCATCTCCCCAAATTCATTGCTAACAATATTTGTAAAGTTTTGTACTTTACTTGCTTTAATGCGGTCGAAATACGCATCTATTCCGCGCACGCGATAAGTATATAACGACATTCCCAAACAACCTGGTTGCGCTTGCTCAAAGTGCGATTCTAATTGCATAGAATCTGGAAAGCGAATAATATAAAGTCTGCCAGAACGTGCAGCCATAAAATCAGAAGCAGAAGAACGCGGATCGTCAAAAGCTGTAACAATAAACTTTTCACCTTTGTTTAAATCAAAAATCTCTCTACCCGCAAGAGAAGATTCATAAGTAGTTTCAACATCATCACGCACACGCAGCAAACCCAAAACTTCTTCATAAAACTTCAGCGTTTCCTTGCTGTCATCCTGAATTATCATTCCCATATGAGTAAACTGACTAGTTTTAAAAGTAGCGCTGAGGTTAATTTGTCCGTAATGCGGTAGGGAATAACCAAAGCGTTGAAATAGAACTTGTCGAGTCAAAGGTTGCAATAATAGCATTTCTCGCACCCCTACAACTGGATCAACAAAAGGACGACTTTTTTTGTCTTTGTTGTAAATAACTTCCCAATGCGGATTAGTGTAGCGGATAGACCAATTTGCAATTTTTGCTTCCTCCACATGATTTAAAATACTTAATACATCCGCAGTTAAAGTTGTTGCCCACCGATTTCCCTTCGCTTTCATTGTCGCAGTTCCCAACCCTTCATTCGTCGGATTTTGCCAAACCATCAACCGAATCAAACCATGATCTGCATTTAGGTGATAAAGACGAAGCGATCGCAAAGACGAATCTACCCCATATAATTGCTTTGTTGCTGCTGCCGATAATTCCCCCACTTCCCCGATACGATAGCCAAATTGCTGCCAATATTGAATTGCAGAAATTGGATCTGAGATACCAATACAAACTTCATAGATACCTTCAATCGAAGTAAGTTTTTCCTGATTCATAGGATTTGAAGACGGGGAAAGGGGAAAGGGGAAGAATTATTCGCAATTCGCAATTCGCAATGCCTAATTTATTATTCTGCAATGCGCTTCAAGTCTTGTAGAACTGCGTTGGCTGATTGATAGCGATCGCTAAAATGATATCGCACCATTTTATCTAAAATCGTTGCCAATTCATCGCTGACGTTCGCTCTTTGACGCCACCTCACATTACCTGTTTCCAAATCGGGTGATAGTTGTTGGGGTGGCACTCCTATTATGGCTTGAATGGCAATCATTCCTAAGGCATAAATATCACTGTTCAAGCGGGGATGACCGGCAAATTGTTCTGGTGGTGCATAACCTCGTGTTCCTATTGCAACTGTCGCTAATTCTGTTTCTTCGCTGGTTGGTGGTTGCATCAATTTGACTGCACCAAAATCAATCAGCACTAAGCGATTATCTATTTGTGATCTAATAATATTACTTGGTTTAATATCTCGATGAATCACACGATGTTGATGAATAAATGCCAGAATTTCTAAAACTTCTTTCAGCATTTCTATAACAAAATTTTCTTTTTGCAAGCGTTTATTAACAGGTGGTAATTCCTCACTCAAGGTATGTCCGGGAATATATTGTTCTACTAAATAAAATTCTTGATTTTCTTCAAAATAGGCGAGTAATTTAGGAATTTGATGATGTTCACCCAACACTTCTAAAATTTCTGCTTCTGTATTAAATAACCTTCTGGCAACTTCCATAAATCTCGGATCTCGACGTGCAGGCATTAATTGTTTCACGATACAATTAGGATTACCCGGTCGTTGAGTATCTTCGGCTATATAAATACAACCAAATCCGCCAGAAGTGAGGACTTTGATAATTTTGTAGCGCCCACTTAAAAGAAGGTCGCTAGTTTGTTTTTCTGGTACAATTTTGGCAAAAGTGTGATGATGTTGGTCTTGAATTTCTGTCTCTTTCAAGAGGACATTTAATTGCGCGATCGCCTGTTCTTGTTTTTCAACTTCTAAAATAATCAGCTTGGTTTTCTGTTGCGTTTGATATGTAGTGTAAGCCATAACACTCACACCACTAATTACCAAAGCTAAAGCCTGCGGAATTACCGGCATCCATCCAGCTTGTAAGAAAAGCAGATAACAAAATCCACCGAAGCTGCTGAGAATTGTAACTCCCACAACGAAGAGCGCTAAAGGATGTCGTAAATGCCATGCGACAGCCGCACCCACCAAAGAAGCGCACCAAATCCAAACATATTCAGCCCATTCTGGTAAGTACCAAATTAACGGTTCTCCATCCAGCACCGCACTCATAATCTGACTGGCAATCTGTGCATGAATATATACAGACGGCATCCTTGATGGTTGGTTTGGTAAAGCACTGTAGGGCGTGTAGAAGCCTTTCTCTATACTTATTGCTGTTGTGCCAATAATTACTAAACGGTCTTTAATTAACTTAGGATTTACTTGATTGTTGAGAACTTCTGTAAGAGTTACTTTATCAGCAAGGCGATCAAGATGGCGATAATTTAGCATTATTTGGTAGCCCCCCACATCAAGATGTTCATAGCTACCAGAATTAGATTTTAAAATTGGGAATAAAGTTTTACCTATTTGGATATCTTGCTTGGTGAAACTTGTCTCAGTACCTTTTTTTTGGAAGTAATTAAGAGCAAGTAAGGCAGCGAAAGATACAGTGGGGGTACATTTTTTGTCGTCTGAGTTGGCAAATAATAAACTCCGACGAACAATGTTATCATTTTCGTCAGTTATCAAATCGTTAAAGCCTATTGTCTGTTTAGAAATACTCGGTGGTGGTGGAATTTCCGGGTTTTCTAGACTGCTGAATCCGCAGACAGCGATAACATTATTTCCACTTGAAAGACGATTTGCAAACTGTTTATAACCAGGTTCAACAGGCAAATCACGGTAAATATTTAAGCCGATGACGCGTGGTTTGTAAGACTCTAATTTCTCTAAAAGCTGATTAATTGTCGCATCCGACAAGGGCCATTTTTGGCGTTTAATATCTGCTTCAGTAATTGTAACTAATAATATACGGCGATGTCTCACGACAAGCCGCTCCGCGTCTACGCTTGCTTTTTGCGGACGATCTGCCGCAGATCGCAACATCTGATCGTAAACTCTTAATTCCCAAGGCTGCAACCATCTCAATTCCCGAATTCCGGCAATGAAGACAGTCACTCCCGCACTAGCAATCAGTATAGTTGGCAGCCAGCCCTTATTAAACGCAGTATCACGAAGCGAAGCTTCTCTAAAAACGCCCCTTTGTTCCAGATTTACCGGAAAATCGGTAACTTGCAACTTAGAGTTACGCCTATTTTTTACCAATGCTGTGCGAAATTTTTCTAAGAGTCGAATCATCAAGGCGTTGTGGCAATAGCGCCAATTAGGTAGATGTTGCAGACTAAGTTAACTCTATCTCAATGTAGCAATAAACCCACTTCAATATACACAGAGCAAACACTTCTTGTTAACAAAAACGCTTCAATCTCAATAAATTCTAAAATAATCCGATTAATGCCGGCTTATTGACAATACTTTCGGCAAGACGCATGAAAATAAATCAAACGGTAAATTACGATTATTTTTTTGACACATTACGCAAGCTTTTTGTCAAGACCTATCACTGGAAAATTTTATATTTTTTAGTAGTAGTATATTTTACATTTTTAAATATTTGTCCTAGAAGGCTCACTTAATATTTACATTTTTCCATTTCACAAAAGCAATATTCGCTTTTCTAAACTTGGCGTAACTTACAGCGATTTTCAGATAAATGAACCACATCTTTTTTATCTCACGCAAAGTCGCAGAGACGCAAAAGAAGAAATGAAGAAACAAGAGTGTGGTCTAAATACATGAAAATTCTTGTAAATTAGTTCTTTTTCCATTATCTTCACCAAATTCAGTCTCATATAAAAGAGCCTGGTTCAATTGAAATATTGCCGAGGAAACTGGGGGAGTGGCGACTAGGGCGTGTTTTCAAACTTGTTATATCGTAAAAAATAGGCGATGTAAAAAGTAATCGCTTCAGAGATGTTTGCCACAGCCTCTTCACGAGTTTTTCCCTGGCTAATGCAACCCAGTAAACTCGGCACTTCGACAACAAAATAACCGTCTTCACCAGGGTACAACAGTACTTTGCGCTTTGGTTTGGCTTGAGGCTTTGCCACAGTCATTACTTGATTACTCAGTTACTTCATCCAGATGCTAACACTTTAGTCGAATGAGTTATCACCAGCGATCGCGCTTGATTAGGATAATAAGTTATCACTAGAAATTCCTAATTATGAAAGTATTAGTCACCGGAAATCAAGGCATGATTGGTTCAGTTATAGAAGCCACCTTAAAAAGTGAAGGATTTGAGGTGATTGGCTTTGACTTAGCAAATGGTGACGATATCCGCAATTTAGATTCGGTGCGCGATGCAGCAAGTGGATGTGATTTCATTGTGCATCTTGCAGCTTTGCTGGGTTACAGCGATGAGACTGCTGAAGATATTATGGACACTAATCTTCTTGGTACTTGGCACGTACTTTTGGCAGCAGCCCAGGCAAGAGTTAAGCGTATTATCTTCTTTAGCAGCGTTGACGTTTTAGGCATCTTTAAGGGTGAGAGAACCCCAGACTATCTCCCACTCGACGATAACCACCCCTGTTATCCAAAGACTACCTACGGCATTTCAAAATATCTTGCTGAAGAAATGTGCCGATTATTTACAAATAGTACTGGTATATCGACGATCTGCCTTAGACCCCCAGGTGTATTTGACGAAGACGTTTACGAGTATATTCGATCGCGTCGTCAAGCTGAACCAGAATTTGAGTGGAAGCCGTTTTGGGAATACGGCGCATTTATCGATGTCCGCGACTTGGCAAACGCTACAATATGTGCGCTAAAATGCCCCGATCCTGGACATGTCGCACTGTTAGTGTGCGCTGATGACATTTCATCCGCACAGAGAACAAGCCGGAAATTAGCAAGTTCTCTATTACCCGGCGTTAGTTGGCGAGGAGGTTTAGAATTTGATCGTGCCCCTTATAAAGCACTTATCGATACTACTCAAGCACGACAAATTCTTGGCTGGATACCACGTTACAATTGGCGTGCTTAGGAAATTTAGGAGTTAAACGCACTCGTGAGCGGAGGTTATCGCAGAGAAACGCAGAGAAAGAGATACTCGTGTGCGTATTTCATTTAAGGTTGTAGTGCGGGGGTTGGTGGTGTGACTTTCAATCGCTTAAACATCGCTTCTCGCGCTTGCATTGCCAAAGTATCATCTAAAGGCTTCAAGGAAATCGGTTGTTGATATTTTAGCCGCAATGCTGTTTGAATTAACCAATCTGCGACAAAGGGATTTTTTGGTAACAAGGGACCGTGGGAATAAGTAGCGATCGCATTCTGATAAAATGCTCCTTCTGTCCCATCTTCACCATTATTACCTAAGCCGTACACCACTTTACCCAAAGCTTCTACTTTACCCAGCTTGGTGCGTCCACCGTGATTTTCAAAGCCAACTAAATACGCTTTGCTACCCGTCATTTCCTCCAAATCTCGCGCCAAACGAGTTGCTGTAACTTCTATCACCAAGTTACCAATACAGCGCTTAGTATTTTCACCAGGATGTACTGAGACTAAATCAAGTATTCCCAAACCTTTAATTCGCTGTCCCAAAGCTGGTTCATAATAATGTCCTAGCAATTGCGGTGAACCACAAGTAAACACTCCCGGTGTCCCATTTTCAATTTTCTCGCGCATTGCTTCGGCTTTCGCACCTTGCAAATCGCGCATGACAATTTCTTGCTGACGGTCTTGTGCGCCACCACCAACAATCAAATCTACCGACTTTATATCATCTGCGGTAGCGTTTTGATCCAGGGGTAAGACCCTCACATTGTATCCCCGCCATTGTGCGCGGCGTTGTATGGTGATAACATTTCCGCGATCGCCATAAGTACTCATCAACGTCGGATATAACCAACCTATTGTTAATTCAAAACTCATAAATCCTCTCTTAATTAATAATTTATAACTTTCTTTTTCTAACTATGGTCGGCTAATCCGTGCATATCTAGAGATAGTGAAGTAATTTCGGTTTGGGTAAGCATATCGTGAATTTGTCCTCAATGGTGTATTTGCAACTTAAATAAAAATCTCATCCTAGCAAGGTGCGTGAAGTACAATGCTATTGTCTAAAAGCCAGACATAGAAGAAATTTTACTTCTGACTTCTGAATTCTGCTGTATGCTTTAAAATACTCAGTTTCGGAATTATTTTTGTATCGGAAGTCACAGTTTTTCTAGTTTGACAGAGTGTCGTTTTTAAATTTGAAAATATATAACATTATTGAGAGAATTATTCATGTTAAGCCGTAATATTACAGAGTGCATCGTTGTTGATTTCAACACCTGAAAAATTACCATATGGATTGTAAAACGGCTACTTTGATCTACCAAACTGAGAACCATCTCGAAAAAATTAGCGAGATATTTCCCGAAGCTTGGAAATTTTTAGAGGAAGTATCTTTTGCGTATGTTCAAGGCAAAGAAGACAAGTTTGACTCCGATATTAGAAATTTGGTAGGTGAAAAACCTTTCAAATTTAGAATGGTTCACCGGGATGATAGAGACCAACTCACAAAAGACCTTTCTGACTTATTAGGAGATATTACATCGCGTTTATTACTAGAAAAGCATTTTTCGCAAGTAGTTGGTCAGCAACTATTTTTTAGCACAATTTGTTGTAATAGTCATTTGACAACCGACCACGAATTAACTTTAGAAGAAGTTCTACCTTTACAACGTGCAGCTGTGAAGTTGCAATAGGGGTTAGGGACTAGGGATTAGGGATTAGGAATGTTAGTTGTTAGTTGTTAATTGAATTTTCTAGTAACCACTAACCACTAACTACTAACCAGTCCCAAATTATCTAATTTTCCTACCCGTCAGCGCTTCTCGCACATCTAGCATGGCTGTATAAGTAGGTAAGATATGTAAAGTTTCGTTAAGTGGCGTGCGTTCTAAAGCAGTATTGATAGCTTGACGCAAATTTTCTTCCACAATTAGATTAAAATTGCTTTGGTGAGAAGATTCGCTGTAGCGAAGACGTAACGCCATATCAAAAGCGCGATCGCCACTAACTACTAAAGTACCTCCACGTTCTACCAATTTCTCTGTATCGACATCCCAAATCCAAGAAACATCTTCGCCATCTTGACTTTTATCATTCAAGACTAACAAAGTTGTTGTATCACTGCTTTGAGTTACTACTCGAATAGTTTCATTTGTGCCTACAGGATTTTTGGATAACAGAATTCTAACATTTTTGCCATTAATTTTTAATTCTTCAGCCCGACCAAAAGCAGCTTGAAAGTTAGGAATTGTATCGCGGATAGTAGCTTCATCAACACCTAATACTTTAGCCGCAGTAACAGCAGCTAAAGTATTATATTTGTTATACAACCCAACGAGAATTTGCTGCCATTCGCTGCTATCAAGCGTCGGTTGACTTCTACTAAAGCCGCAACTAGGACAGGAATATTCACCCATATGGGATAAATAAACTCCTTTGTAGTCTAAAGCGTGTCCGCATTTGGGACAATAAATAGAATCAACAGCATGGGGAATTGCTTCGAGATAGTTTTCTGGTTCATTCAAACCGAAGAATGAGACTGACTGCTGAGATAATTGTTGACCAAGATAGCAGATTGTTGGATCGTCAGCGTTGGCGACAACGATAGTTTCAGGAGATAAAGTAGCGATCGCCTTTGTCCAACGCTTACTAATGGTATCAACTTCCCCATATCTGTCAAGTTGGTCGCGGAACAAATTTAAACAAAGAATCAGCTTTGGTTGAATTGGTGCCAAAACAAGAGGCACAATATTCTCATCAACTTCTAAAATGGCGTAATCAACATCCAGCTTACCTAGCAAGTTGGAGTTTTCCATCAACGCCGTCATCAAGCCATTTTCCAGATTTGCACCTGTAGAATTATGCGCTACGCGGTAGCCTTTGCGTTGCAGTATCTCACATAAAAATAGCGATGTCGTAGTTTTGCCATTAGTACCAGCAATCAGAATTACCCCATTTTTGACTTGCTGACTCAATAACTGCAATAATTGGGGTTCAATGCGACGAGCAATTGAGCCTGGTAATACACTAGCAGCACCCAGACGAAGCGATCGCACTCCAAAAGTTACACTTTTCGCTACCGACACCGCGATCGCCAGTCGCAGTCTATCTATAAAATTAATTTTTACCACATTCGTATCCTGATTTTCTCGCGGTTACTAGCTTATAGCCTTAAGTTTCAAATTTAATATGCGTGAGTTTAGCGAATCCTTGCTAAAAAAGCCAGCCATTTGACAAGGAGGACAAGGAGACAGGGGGACAAGGGGACAAGGAGGACAAGGAGAATAATTCTTCTTTCCCCCCATCCCCCCCTCTCCCCATCCTCCCCCCTTCAAGCGTTATCTTAAAACTTGGTACTTCGGCGTAATTATATATCCAGCTTAATTCGCTTTATTCAGTACAAACTCACGCAGTAGCCGAACAAAATTGAGGTTAAAAGGTTTCTTTTGATGACTGGTATAAAGTTAAATTTTTCACCCAAAATTATTTTTTCCTGGTGGCATTTTTTCTCTAAATGCCTGTTGCTGATAGCTTGCCTGTTCATCATTGGGATTCAGCCAGCATTTGCAGGTCTCAATACTGACACGTATGATGGCAATATTTTTGTCGTCTATGCTGGCAATGGTTCACTGGTTCCTCCGAAACAGACCCTCGCACAAACTTTAGCAGAACATAAACCCGCAGTATTAGCGTTTTATGTAGAGGATAGCAGCGATTGCAAACAATATGCCCTTGTAGTTTCACGAATACAAGAATTTTATGGTCGCGCCGCAGAAATTATCCCCGTAAGTGTGGATTCTATCTTACCCAAAGAAACTTATGCTACCACAGAACCAGGTTATTACTACTCTGGTGCTGTTCCCCAAATCGTCGTGTTTAATAAGTCGGGTAATGTAGTTTTGAATAAAAACGGTCAAGTGCGGTATGAAGAAATAGATGACAGATTTCGTGAAGTGTTTGATTTATTACCTCGTGATAAATCAGTGGAGTTAAAACGGCGTTCTTTCAATGAGTTAAATAGTGAAATAACTGAATAAGTTATGGGGCAGACTGAATTTGTCTGCCCTAATTTTTTTTTGTGAAATCAGATACGACATAGTAGTTTAAATCAGGGGATAATATCTAAATATTACGATGAATAATCAGGCAATAAGCATAAAATCAATGACCAATGACTAGGGACTCAGGACTGGGAGACAAAGAAAAAATAACAATAAAGATTTTCTCCCTTTTGCATGATTGCCCAATGCCCAATGCCCAATTACCAATGACTAATAGAGTGTGTTCTTATGTCAAAGGTTTACAGTACCGAGGAACTAATCCAAATTTTACGTTCTGAACGCCAAGCCTGTCTTAAGGGTGAGCGTTTAAAGTTAGAATTAACTGTCTCTGGCAATCCTTTAATTGACCAGTTTATCAAAAGTGATGGGCTACAAAAATTTACTGCGTATGAAGATTTTAAAGCCGCTATTCACGACTATCAAAAAGAATACCAAGTTTCCGGAATTATCTGGCGCAAGGTAACAATTAAAAGTAAAACTTTGCGATATCCAGAAGTAGATACTCAATTAATTGGTTTACCCTATGACTTGGAAATATTAAAAAATGCTAAAGATTCTCTCTTGAATTTTTGGGATGAAGTAACAGATGGAATGGATTTGTACTTGAGTTTTAATAATAGCAAACAATACCAAAACATTTTCAAAGCTGATGTAGAGAGAGTTGCTCAAAGAACAGAATGGGCAAGTTTATGTGTGTTTGAAAATTCTAACTTTTTGGAAATAATTTTGCAGTTGGGATGGGGTAAACCAGAAGAAGCCAGTTATAAACGAGGAAGACCCCATTCTGGTAGTGAGTATATTCACGCAGTTAATCCGGGTAATCGTCCGATTGGTTAAATATTGTAGTAAGCACTCGTGTGTGCTTTTAAGCGCTAAAGCGCTTACTACGAATTTAAATTGCATTTCCTGTCAGTCGCAGGCACGAATCACCATAAGATAATTAGCGCGGGGAAAGTTGAAAAATGAGGACTATTTTATGGAGATTTTGCCAGAAAATTTGTGTTCTTTGCGGGGACAGGTGGCAATTATTACGGGTGCTTCACGGGGAATTGGGCGAGCGATCGCACTCGAATTAGCGGCACAGGGAGCTTATATAATTGTCAATTATGCCAGTTCTAGTCGCGCTGCGGAAGCGCTAGTAGAAGAAGTTACATCAGCGGGAGGTCAGGCTTTAGCATTGCAAGCTGATGTTTCCCAAACTGAACAAGTAGACGCACTATTCAATAGCGTCATGGAAAAATGCGATCGCATTGATATCTTGGTCAACAATGCAGGTATCACCCGCGACACATTACTTTTGCGAATGAAGCTAGAAGATTGGCAAGCAGTGATAGACCTTAATTTGACAGGTGTATTCTTATGCACACGCGCCGCCAGTAAAATCATGCTCAAGAAACGTTCGGGGCGAATCATCAATATTACCTCAGTTGCCGGACAAATGGGCAACCCCGGACAAGCAAACTATAGCGCCGCTAAAGCAGGCGTTATCGGCTTTACGAAAACCGTCGCCAAAGAACTTGCATCTCGCGGGATCACCGTCAACGCCGTCGCTCCTGGTTTCATCGCCACCGACATGACCAGCAAACTCAGCAATACCGAAGAAATTCTTAAATTTATTCCCCTAAATCGCTACGGTCAACCCGAAGAAGTCGCCGGTATGGTGCGCTTCCTCGCCGCCGACCCCGCCGCCGCTTATATCACCGGACAAGTCTTTAACGTCGATGGCGGAATGGTTATGGCGTGATTTCAGAAGAGGGGGGGATGGGGAGAAAGAAGAATTATTCTCCTTGTCCCCTTGTCCCCTTGTCCCCCTTATCCCCCTTATCCCCCACTCCCCCACTCTCCCACTCCCCCACTCCTCACACCGTCGCTCGTATCCTTTGCCAGAGAGTAAAGCCTAAAAGGATAATGATGCCGCTGAGGGTAGCAATTATCACTGGTAAACTCATGTGCTGTGTTCTCATCGCCAGCAAGTTGAAAATCAAGGTGATTGACCACAGGGTAAACCCAGCGTTGCGCTGGGATAATCCCCAAGCTAACAAGCGGTGGTGCAGGTGGTCTTTACCGGGGGTACTCATGGGATTTTTCCCTGCCATCAGCCGCTTGACAATCACTTGAGTGGTATCTAGGACTGGCAACAGTAAAAATAACACTGTCGGCACCAAGGAAAACACGGTAGTTGCTTGGAGTTTACCGAGAATACTGGTTGCCGCTAGCACATAACCAAAAAAGTAGGCTCCGGCATCACCCATAATAATTCGCGAGGGGTGGAAGTTGTGACGTAAAAAGCCCAGCGCCGCGCCTCCCAATGCTGCTAAAACTAAAGTTGCTGCTGCCCGATTGGGAAACTGAGCAGAAACAGCCAACAAACTCATGGCAGTGATAAAGCTGACTCCTCCCGCCAAACCATCCATACCATCCATCAAATTGATAGCGTTGGTAATTCCTACTACCCAAAACACCGTCAACAACATTGACAAAATGGAGTCAACGGGTGTGCCAAAATTTATATCAATACTGATGCCATTGGCAACCAGCAATAGTGCGGTGAGAATTTGAGTAAACATCCGCACAGACGGGGGTAAGCCGAACTGATCGTCTATAAAGCCGACAAGAACTAATATTGAACCTCCAAGTAAAATTGTCAGCACCTGCACCAATACGTTTTGCACTTCGATTGGGCGTAAAAGGCTAGCTAGTACCAACGCGGCAATTACTCCGGTGTAGATAGCCAAACCACCCGCATTGGGCAAAGGTTCTCGATTTAATCGTCGTGCGTTTGGTTGGTCAGCCCAACCGACCCGCAAGGCAAACTTGCGTACAGTCGGAATCATACGCCACGTAACTAGCCAAGCCAAAAGAAACGTAAATACTACTGCTAACCAGCCGGAACCGCTAGGTTTAGCTATACCAATAGACTGAAGGGAGTCGTGTAGATTCATCTCCCGATTTAAGCATTACTGCCAATAGCCGACATGAGCATCAACTGTATATTAATCAATTTTTTTGCATTTATTTGTAAAATGAACTGCTTCCTCAGTTAGCACTCAAAGCTATTGAGTGCTAAATTGTCTATTGGAAGCGCTAGAGAAGTCAAACATGGCAAAAATTGTTGCATTTAATGAAGAATCACGTCGGGCACTAGAAAGAGGCATTAACGCCCTTGCCGATGCGGTAAAAATCACTTTAGGTCCGAAAGGTCGCAACGTCCTTTTAGAAAAGAAATTTGGTGCCCCTCAGATCGTCAATGATGGTATCACCGTTGCCAAAGAAATTGAACTAGAAGATCCGCTAGAAAATACTGGCGCGAGACTGATCCAAGAAGTGGCATCAAGAACCAAAGATGTGGCGGGAGATGGCACCACCACCGCTACAGTTTTGGCACAAGCCTTGGTCAGAGAAGGTTTGAAGAACGTTGCCGCAGGCACTAATCCAGTAGCTTTAAAGCGGGGGATCGACAAAACCATCGAAGCGTTAGTGCAAGAAATTGCTGCTATAGCCAAGCCAGTTGAAGGTAGTGCGATCGCCCAAGTTGCCACCGTGTCAGCTGGTAACGATGAAGAAGTCGGCAATATGCTTGCCCAAGCGATGGAAAAAGTCACCAAAGACGGTGTAATCACTGTTGAAGAATCCAAATCGCTTACCACTGAGTTGGAAGTTGTTGAAGGGATGCAGATAGATCGGGGTTATATTTCCCCCTATTTCATCACCAACAACGATCGCATGACGGTGGAATTTGAAAATGCCCGCATTCTGATTGCTGACAAAAAAATCAGCAGCATTCAGGATTTAGTCCCAGTCTTGGAAAAAGTCGCCCGTTTGGGTCAAGCTTTGCTAATTATCGCCGAAGATGTAGACGGTGATGCTTTGGCAACTTTGGTAGTGAACAAAGCAAGAGGTGTGCTGAGTGTCGCTGCGATTAAAGCCCCTGGTTTTGGCGATCGCCGCAAAGCAATGTTACAAGATATTGCGATTCTCACCGGCGGACAAATGATTTCTGAAGAAATCGGTTTAAGTTTGGATACCGCTACTTTGGAAATGCTGGGAACTGCCCGGAAAATCGTTATCGATAAAGAAAGCACCACCATTGTAGCTGGCGGCGAAGCCAGTTCGGATGTCCAAAAGCGGATTGGTCAAATTCGCAAACAATTGGAAGAAACTGATTCCGACTACGACAAAGAAAAACTGCAAGAACGCATCGCCAAGCTAGCTGGTGGTGTCGCAGTGATTAAAGTCGGTGCGGCAACCGAAACCGAACTTAAAGACCGTAAGCTGCGGATTGAGGATGCTCTTAACGCTACTAAAGCCGCTGTGGAAGAAGGAATCGTTCCCGGTGGTGGGACAACCTTGATTCACTTGGCGAAGAAAGTAGAGGAAATTAAAAAGAGCCTCGACGCAGAAGAAAAGATCGGCGCTGATATTGTAGCGCGAGCGCTCGAAGCTCCCCTCCGTCAAATTGCCGATAATGCCGGTGCTGAAGGTTCGGTTATCGTTGCCAAAGTGCGCGAATCCGATCTCAATATCGGCTACAACGCTGCTACAGGCGAATTTGAAGACTTGATTGCCGCTGGGATTATTGACCCTGCAAAAGTTGTACGTTCTGCTTTGCAAAACGCTGCATCTATCGCAGGTATGGTTTTAACTACCGAAGCGATCGTTGTCGAGAAGCCTGAGAAGAAATCGGCTGGTGGTGCCCCTGACATGGGCGGCATGGGCGGCATGGGTGGTATGGGTGGTATGGGTGGTATGGGTGGTATGGGCGGCATGGGCATGATGTAGTCACTAGGGACTGGGGATTGGGTAATAAAGCCCCACCCCAATCCCTAATTTCCGTCGTCAAATCCAGTAGGGCGGGGTTCCCCTGCCCTGAAATAATTAAATAATTAAAAAAATTAAAAAAATTAATAATTCAATCGCACCAGAGCGCACAGAAAAGTGAAGTCAGGGGTCTTAGACCTCAATGATTTTAACAAGAAAGGCAGAAGTTCGAGGGCAGAAGGCACTTATGTTTCTGCTCTCGAACTTCTTATGACCGCTCGTGTGCAAGGCTTTAAGTCGCCACCAAAATATGTTGAATATTTGATTAAAAATGACTAAAAAATATCAAATATTCTATGTTTAAACTACTCAGATACGTTAGCATTTTTATCATTATCGCCTGCTTCCTATTTGCTTGTCATACTTCGACACCAACCAAATTCCAACGCCCTCCCTTGAAAGTGATATTTGGATCTTTTGTTGGGGAGTATCCAGGCATCATTGCTCAAGAAAAAGGATTCTTCAAAGCCCAAGGGGTAGATGTGGAACTAACTTATAAGGGATATACCTATACCCAATTGGAACAAGCAAATTTCAGTGCGGGTAAGTATGATGGTATTTCATTGTCCTTGGGAAGTTTTATCATCTTGAGTGCCACAAATTCTGATATACAAGGCGTGCTTGTTATAATAGATGCTTTTATTGATGGAAATCTCAATGCTGTGCGCGTAGAGGCGCTTTTACCAGGTCTGGCACGCTACCTCAGCCTAACTCCAAAACAGCGAGATGACAGCCCCGAAATGCAATTGGCGACAGAAACATTAATCCGTCTCAGTCGCAAAGATATGCTCAATATTCTCTCATACTCTTTGCTTGACTTAAAGGGGAAAAATGTATTGGATACAGATACACCGAACATTGGCAAAGATGAATCAGTTGAAGATTATTTTAAAAAACCCCTACAAACTGGGTTATCCTTTGTTTCTAGCATGAAGCGATCGCCGATAATTCCTGATCTTGTTACCCTCTTTTTTAGCAGTCCGGTTCGCAATGCCAAGGGAGATATATTAGGTGTATTGCGTGTTTCATACAATGCTACTGTTGTTCAGCAATTAGTAACTCGACAAACTGAACGGGCAGGGGAAAAATCTTTTGCTATTCTTTTAGATGAAAATAATATTTATCTGGCACATAGCACTGCACCACAACTACTTTTTAAATTAATTGTGCCTCTGCCTTTTGATGTTGTAACTCAACTACAACGAGAAGGGCGTTTGCCTAATTCTCCTGTCAAAGAATTGGCAACTAATGAGTCAAAACTTAAGCAAGCATTGGATAATAAACAGTTGTATTTAATTGCATCTTTAGAAGGAACAGGTAATCAGGTTAATTTGATTGCGATCGCTCGTTTAAAATATAAACCTTGGTCTGTGTTATTTGCACAACCCCTTGCTGTTGCCCTAGCACCTGTAGAAAAGCAATTTCATGACGCAATGTTTCTATTTGCACTTATCGCTTCAGTAGTGACAATCATCGCTTTTGCCATTGGGCAACTGCTAACAAAGCCAATAATTTACCTTACCAATATAGTTTTCCAGTTTACCGCAGGTAACTTAGATATCCGCGCCAAAATTAGCTCAAAAGACGAAATAGGTCAACTGGCGAAATCGTTTAACAACATGGCACTTCAGTTACAAACATCTTTGGAAACTTTGGAACAACGGGTACAAGAGAGAACAGCACAGTTAGTAATTGCTAAAGAAAAAGTAGAAGATGCAAATCAGAAACTAGAACAACTGGTAAATCTAGATGGTTTGACTCAGGTGGCTAACCGTCGCTGCTTCGATGGACGACTGCAAGCAGAATGGAAACGCTTGGCACGAGAACAACAACCCCTGTCACTGATTTTATTGGATGTTGATAAATTCAAATCTTACAACGACTACTGTGGTCATCTTGGAGGCGATGATTGTCTAATCAGAATAGCGCAAACAGTGCAACAGATTGTTCGTTTTCCTGCTGATCTAGTAGCGCGTTACGGAGGAGAAGAATTTTCGGTACTCCTCCCCAATACTGACTTAGTAGGAGCGATCAAAGTAGCACAAAATATTCAACAAGCAATTCACGCTCAGGCTATTCCCCATGCAAAGTCTGATGTCAAGGATATCGTTACCCTTAGTTTGGGTATTACTTCTGTCATACCCACTTGGGACATCAAGCCAGATACACTCATCGCTTCAGCGGATAAAGCACTGTACAACGCGCAACAAGAGGGGGGCGATCGCTCTTATACTGATTGAAACATTTTAAATTATTCAGATTAATATTAAAAAAATAAATCTCTCTTGCCTTTTTGCCAGTTTAAAAGTCAAAGATAGATGATTTTTGACTAATTTGTTACAGGTAAAGCTACATGATGAGAAAACTTCGTCGCCTTCCTCTAAAATTAGTGAAGCCAAAAGATGATGAGGAGGAAGACTTTTTTCACCGACCGGGTGATATACCGGGAACTATCATTATTGATGCCGATGCTCCACCACCGATAATATTTCTAATTGATTATAACAAGACCGACGTGACTCGCAAGCAACTGAATACGCCAGAGGAGTGTACCCCCTATCTGGATAAAGAATCTGTTTCTTGGGTGGATGTGCAAGGTTTAGGCAGTGCCGACATTTTGGAACGTCTGGCAAAGGTGTTTGATTTGCATCCTTTGGTTTTAGAAGATGTAGTTAATGTACCAGAGCGCCCCAAAATAGAGGATTATGACGATCAATTAGTGATAATTTCGCGCATGGTGGTGCCAAAAGAAAGAGTATGTGGCTTTTATAGCGAGCAAGTGAGTTTGGTATTGGGGAAATATTACCTGCTGACAGTGCAGGAGGAACCAGAACATGATTGCTTAGAAGGAGTGCGATCGCGTATTGAAAAAGGTAAAGGTCTTATCCGCTCATCAGGAGCCGATTATTTAGCTTACACTCTGTTAGATGCGATAATTGATGGGTTTTTCCCCGTGCTGGAGCTTTACGGCGATCGCATCGAAGAGTTAGAGGAGGAAGTAATTGTCAATCCTACCCCCAAAACTTTACAAAAAATCTATAAAATTAAGCGAGAATTACTGCAACTGCGTCGCGCTATCTGGCCCCAGAGGGATGCGATTAATTCTTTAATTAGAGAAGGCAACGATCTAATCAGTGATGAGGTGCGAATCTACTTACGAGACTGTTATGACCACGCAGTACAAGTAATGGACATGGTGGAAACCTACCGAGAACTTGCATCTGGGTTGATGGACGTGTATCTTTCAGCAGTCAGTAACAGAATGAATGAAGTCATGAAGTTTTTGACGGTGATGTCGTCGATTTTTATTCCGCTAACTTTTATTGCAGGTTTGTATGGAATGAATTTTGAGTATATGCCAGAACTGAAATGGTATTGGGGTTATCCACTTTGTTTAGCTGCAATGGCAGCGATCGCAGGTGGTTTGATATTTGTATTCTGGCAGCGCGGCTGGTTTGAGAACTTTTCCAAAATTAATCAAAAGTGACAATTTAAGATGGGCAATGAGTCGAATATCCAAGCACATTAGCAGGGAGTCTATATTTTAAGTTATGAGAGGAACAGGCGATCAGAATTTATTTGTTTTGACGTTTTATATAATTGGCGTCACTTACACTTTCAATCGAATGATTGAATCAATCGACGACCAAATTAAGTTTGAATATCAAAAAGCAGTCGTCGAAGAACAACTTAAAGAACAAAACATCCAAGATCATGTAGGAATTTCCTTTAAATTTAAACCCTCAAATTCACTTGAGGATGTGAAAGAGTTGTCAATTAGCATTGAAAATAAATCCGATAATCTTGCCGTTTACGTTGACTGGGACAATAGCTCTTTGGTGGTCGAACATAACAAGCAATCGCGCAGAGTAATTCGTAAATCACCAGACTTAACCCGCGACTTAGCTGTACCCCAAAGTCCTAGCTTAGTTGCTCCCAAGAAAACACTTACAGAAGCGGTGACAGCGGAAGATGTTTTCAAGCGCGATGCAACAACCGGAACCTACACACCCGAAAAACCGATAGTTAATATACTTGCGCTGAGAGACAGTCCCGTCAAGGCGCAAAAGATTTTGTACGCCGACTTTATGAACCAAAGAAAAAAGTTGGAATTTTCGTTACAACTAGTGCTGAGGATATCTGAAGTGCGTGTAGGTTTAGCTCCAGGTGTGAATATTCCTGCCATGTGCATTATCAATTGTCCCTTCGTAGTCAGAAAGCTACCTTGGACATACGCCCTACCTTGGAATAAAAGAAGATAAGTTAATCTCAGAACCGGACACGCGACCCCATCCAAGATTACACTTGATTATGGGAGAGAGTAGGCGCAGGCGGTTGCAGATCAGTTTCGTTGAAACTGGTTTGAGGAAAGTCCGGACTCCCGAAAGACCAAACTTGCTGGATAACGTCCAGTGCGAGCGATCGTGAGGATAGTGCCACAGAAAGATACCGCCAAA
>JBPCQW010000097.1:0-13900 GCA_050997715.1 Hassallia sp. | reverse complement strand
ATAATATCCCTGACCAACCTACGAATACAAAGCGATCGCGCTTCAACCAGTCGTCTAGTACGTCAAACCACCCTCTACTGGGGGCGCGTCCTACTGCGATGGTCATTACAGGAAATCTCCAAAAGTTTATAAGTTCAGGTTTTTTTCTGCCTATAGATTGCGATTTTACTGCTACCTACAAAACAGAACACAAACTGGGTTATTAATCCAGTTTACAATTTTTTACTGTCTCTCATTATTCTATAAGTAAATTTCTCATTTTTTCGACACAATTTTTAACTTAGTTTAATATTTATATTTATTTAAGATTTACACGGATACGTCGAAGTCTGGGGCAGGGGGCAAGGGGACAAGGGGACAATGAGAATAATTTTTCCCCCCATCTCCTTGTCTCCCCATCCCCTTGTCTCCCCCTCCCCCTCTCCCCCCATCCTCCAAGTACAGGCTGGCAGACGCTAAAATGATTGCTACAGTTAAATTTCATTAACCGATTCATGTTCACAATCGACTTAACCTTAAGAAATACGCCTTTCCCCGTATCAGTACAACGTAAAACATCTGAGGATGCTGAAGCTGTTTACCAATTGATTTTGGCAGCGATGCGCTCTGGCAACCCTGATATTGTGGAACTAATATGTGAGGGCAAGACAGAGAAAAAAATTGCCGTCCGTGGTAGTGAAATTTCTGGGGTACAAATATCTCAGAAAGATGGTGTAGCTGCTGGTGGTGCTAGACCACCTGGTTTCTTTGCTCTAGCCTCTGAGTAAGCGATCGGTGGTATAAAAATGGCGGAACTGGGCATTGAGGTAAAAGATTTAAACTTCAGTTGGACTAATGGAGAGAAAGTTATCAAATCTTGCTCTCTAGAAGTACCTCAAGGTGAATTTTGGATGCTTTTGGGTACTAATGGTAGCGGTAAATCAACTTTGCTCAGATTACTAGCGGGGTTATTAGCACCTCAATCTGGAGAAATTCGGGTTTTGCATCCCGTTGGCTTTGTCTTCCAAAATCCGGATCATCAATTAGTGATGCCAACTGTTGGTGCAGATGTGGCTTTTGGATTGGTGGAAGAAAAATTGCCGCCAAAGGTAGTCAGAGCAAGGGTTGAGGAAGCGTTAGGGGCAGTGAATTTGCTTTCACTGCAACGACGCCCCATCTATGCTTTGAGTGGTGGACAAAAGCAGCGAGTGGCAATTGCTGGTGCGATCGCTCGTCGCTGTGAGGTCTTACTATTAGATGAACCAACTGCTTTACTCGATCCAGATAGCCAACTTGACTTGGTAGCTCAAGTACGCCGTTTAGTCAAAAGTCGCAATATGACGGCTCTTTGGGTTACGCATCGCCTAGATGAGTTAAATTATTGTGATGGCGCTTTCTTGCTAGAAAAAGGCTCTCTGGTGGATAAAGGTGAAGCTTCACGTTTGAAACAACGTTTGATGGAGGTACACGACGAAGCCTCTTAATACTCACTTTTCCAGCTTTCTTTTATCCCAAGCTAATAATTAATTAGTAATTACAAACAACTGCAACGCGCCTTTTTAGAGGCGCGTTTTCAGTTTATACAGCAACTTTACACAACTTTTGTTTTCTGTAACATAGTGTTACAAGCAATGCTTCAATTACTATAAAAGTTATGAATGAATTTTGTTAACTCTACATAATTGTGATTAAAAACCATGCCCCCCTCCTTACTTCCAGCCGTTTTGTTAGTGGACGGCTACAATATAATTGGCGCTTGGCCTTGCCTGAAAAAAACCCGTGACCATTCTGGATTAGAGGCAGCACGCTGCGAATTGATTGAAGCTTTAATCAGTTACACCGCTTTTGAGGGTTATGAAACTCAAATTGTGTTTGATGCCCAATATCAAAATTCCTCTAGTAATAAAGAAGTTATTACACAGCTTTTATCAGTTCATTACACTGATTTTGCACAGACTGCTGACACGTATATCGAAAAAACCTGTGCGTCTTTGCGCTCTTCATTAGCACAGTCTCTGATTTCTCGCGTAATTGTTGCCACATCAGACCGGGCACAACAGCTAATGATACTAGGTTATGGTGCTGAGTGGATGTCGGCTCAAAAACTATGTTGGGAAGTGGAAGCCACCGTGTGTCGATCGCGGCAAAAGTATCAAACAAGAAAACAACCTAAAACTAGATTTCTCGCAAATTCCATTGACCCCAAAGCACGAGAACGTCTGGCGGAATTGCGAATGGGAACAAATTAAATATTAGCATGAATTTATTGCCAAGTTACCTCCGTGATTGGGTTTTGATGGAAAGGATTATGGACTTAAGTATCTAGTCAAAAGTTTTGTGGAAAAATTTTTGCTCAGGTACTTGCCAAATCCTATCTTTACCCCTACTATAAGAAAATGTGATCCTCAGTAGCTCAGTGGTAGAGCGATCGACTGTTAATCGATTGGTCGCTGGTTCGAATCCGGCCTGGGGAGTTAAAAAAAGTTAGGAGTTAAGAGTTAGTAACTTATTACTTCTGAGTAAATGCATGTACCAGGATGCCCCTACTAAATACGAAACAGCCAAATGGGTAAAATTATGGTTGCTTGATCCGGCTGTGACCTTTCTCAATCATGGCTCGTTTGGTGCTTGTCCAAGGGCTGTCCTACAAGCGCAACAACGATTGCGGGAGCAGTTAGAAAATGAACCTTTGCGCTTTTTTGGTAGGGAGTGGGAAGGATTGCTGGATGACGCGAGGAGGAAACTGGCGGGGTTTGTGGGTGCGGATGCCGAGGATTTGGTATTTGTTCCGAATGCGACGACTGGCGTTAATTGTGTGTTGCGATCGCTTGTATTTCATGCAGAGGATGAAATTCTCACAACGAACCATGAATATAACGCTTGCCGTAATGCTTTAGATTTTATCGCTAGTCGCACTGGGGCGCGGGTGGTGGTGGCAAAAATTCCTTTTCCTTTAGAATCGTCAGAACAAATTTTATCAGCGGTGATTTCGCGGGTTTCATCAAAAACGCGATTAGTACTTTTGGATCACGTTACCAGCCAGACCGGGTTAATTTTTCCCATTCAGCAGTTGGTGAAACAGTTGCAACAGCGCGGTGTGGATACGCTTGTAGATGGTGCCCACGCGCCGGGAATGCTTGCTTTAAATTTATCAGAAATTGGGGCGACTTATTACACTGGGAATTGTCATAAATGGCTGTGCGCGCCAAAAAGTGCGGCTTTTTTGTATGTACAACGAGATAAACAGCCAGAAATTCGTCCGCTGACAATTAGCCACGGTGCAAACTCACCACGAACTGATAAATCACGCTTTCAGTTGGAATTTGATTGGATGGGTACAAACGATCCTACCGCTTATATGTGCGTACCGGAAGCGATCGCTTTTATGGGTTCTCTGTTACCTGGTGGGTGGAATGAATTAAGACAGCGAAATCATCAACTAGCATTGGAGGCAAGACAGCTACTTTGTGAAGCGTTGGGCGTGTCGATGCTCTGTCCAGATGAGATGATTGGTTCTATGGCGGTTGTTCCGATGCCAGATGTGTTGGAAAGTCGCAGTTTTATGTCTTTGCGCGATGAATTATTTGATAGATTTGGGATTCAAGTGCAAGTGGTTCCCTGGCAGGAAAAACCGAAGTTATTGGTCAGGGTTTCGGCGCAAATTTACAATACACGAGAACAGTACGAGTATTTGGGTAAAGCGCTGAGAACGTTACTGACAGAAAGTGCCGATTAGCTACTTGATGTCACTAAATGTATCCACGCTAACGAAGCTTGCACTGAGTTAAATAGTCGCTTGTCTGCCGTCCAGAACTCACATCCTAATCTTTGAGCTAAAGCTAAATAGTGAGAATCGTAGGTTGCTGAGAGTTTCAAACTTCTTGCTAGAATAAAGGCTTCTCGGTGTAATTCTACATCACCGTATAGTGTAATATTTAGATTCAAACCCTCATTCAATAATTGATTTGCTTCTTCTGGCAGTAATTCTCCTGCAATCGTCAACCGATGGAAGGCATTGCTAACTTCGTAGTAAATTAATGCAGGAGCAACTGCTGTAGCTCCCAAATCTTGCCACTGAATCCACAATCTTTCAAAATGAGACTCTGGTATATCGTCAATCAGCAGACCAACGACAAAATTGGCATCAATACAAACTACCCCTAATGTCATTTAGCTTTACAGAATTAATTTTCGTTATTCTGAAATAAGTTTATACCTTTGTTTTCCCTTCGCTAGCAGATTTCCGTTTGAATAATTCTGGAAAGCAAGCATTCATCTGTTCATCGCGCTCTTCCCGCATTTGATGGATGATTTCTTCTACTGACGGGTCAAATGGTTTTCCGTCACGACGGGCTTTGATTTTGGCTCGTAGGTTCTGAATTCGTTCCAGTGTTTCTCTTTCATCTGGTTTTTTCATTTTCTCTTGGAGCTGCGCTCTTTCTTCTTCGGAGAGAGACTGGATAACTTGGAATAAAGAATTTACCAGTTTTGTGTTCATGGCTGTACAAAGCAGAGTAGCTATATTCATATTCTATAATCCAATACGGTTCAGTTAAGGCTATGCAGTGTTTGAAACAACAAACACAGGAGGATTGGTTATTGTTCCAGAGCCTAGGAATGCAAACCCCTGTCCCACATCAACAACATTCCGAGCGAAAAAATTGATAGACACTACGGCTGATTTTTGAGCCAATCTCAGGTGACGACAAAATTTAGGGTGACTTTAGCGATAAAGCGCGATATTCCAGCTTTGAAATTACCCGTTGCTTGAATTAATTTAAGCGATCGCAATCCAGCTTTTATTATTGTCAGGTGCGCGATCGCTACGTTAGTTAAGGATTTATTTGTGAAATATCACAGTTACTAACGGCAAAAACGCTAACAAAAACCCATTCCAAAACTGAAAGTTAAGTTTTGGAGTCGGTTCTGGTTGTGCTAACAAAGCTTCTATTCTCTGTTCTAAGCGATCGCTACCTAATGCAGCACAAAAAATTTCTGAAGATATAGGAGTTGTACTCACTACCAACAACAGCGATTCTGCTAACAATAACGGATCTACTCGTGATGCAGCATAAGCATCGGCTCGTAATTCACGCAAAATTAACAATTCTTGCCACAATGCGTCTGTATTTGGCAACCAAGCGGTGCAGGAACGCACCCAACCCAACCAAAAAAACCAGAATGTATCTTTGTAATGGTAATGTCCTTGCTCGTGTGCGAAGACGGTTTCTAAATGCTCTGGTGAAAGATTTGCTAATAGTCCTTGGCTAATTACTAATTCTGATCGCCAAAAACCGATTTGACCAGCAAACAGCGCTTCGGTGCTGAGTAGCCGCATTTGTTTACCCTCAAGATTAACTAAGGGACAGTTGCGAACAGATTTCACAGATTGCCAACCACCAAAGGCAAGTTTAATGCACAAAAAGTCAATAATAGCTAGAGAAATTAACGTTAAGACATAAGTAAACCAACCAGTGTACATGCCGCCCATTTTGCCTTGGGGTCCCATGCACAGCACGGCGATCGCTGTCATAAAAATTAACAAGGGCGGGAAAAGAAATAAAAATAGCGATCGCCTCCAGCGCACACTCCAACTACCTTCAAAGTCAGTAAGAGAGGCTCTTAAGCACCAAGCGACTGTTAAAGCAGTCAAAATCATGATCAGATGCATTATTGTTCCTCCCTGGCTTGGCGTGCAGCTTGAATGCGTTTGGCGATCGCTTGTATTTGTTCACTCGCAGCTTCATCTAAACTATCTGCAAAAGCAGCAATCACATCGGGATTACCCACCGCTAAAAATCGCTGTAACTGCTCGTGTGCTTTAATTATCTCTGCTTGCTGTTTAGTAATCAACGGACGCCAATAAAATGCTCTTTCTCTTTTGTCGCAGGTCAGCCAACCTTTATCGGTAAGGCGACGCAACACAGTTGTGACAGAAGTATAAGCTAATTCCCGGTTTGGGTCAGTGAGAATGCGATCGTGTACATCTTTAACTGTAACTGAACTTAGTTCCCAGATGATATGCAAAATTTCTGCTTCTAGAGGACCTAAAGACAGTTGTTTGGGGCGATATTCAGGTAAAGGTGCCATATTGATTTTCCATTGGGGATGGTAAGCGTAGGAGCGTGAAGTGCAGAGCTATTCCTGGGATTGTTAGTGGTAGATTTATAAGTTGTGTCCTTCTTTTCAGATTACACGTTGATTTCCCATGCTGCGTTCAAATAGGAGAAATTGCCCATTGAAGACGGGCAAAATTTCAATCTTAAAAGATTCATGCATAGAGCAGACTCTGTGTTGACACATCAAGAACCCACTAGCATAAAACTATGTTTAGTGACAGCATCTGGGTAAGATATTATTTGCGGCAGTAGTATAAGACTAGGTGTATCCAGCACGTGAAGCTATTCGTTTACCACACTCCGGAATTGACTCCAGCGGATAAAGCGCCAGACTGCGCGATCGCAGTTGATGTTTTGCGAGCAACTAGCACAATGGCGACAGTCTTAGCGGCTGGAGGTGAGGCTATCCAAGTCTTCAGCGATTTAGAAAAACTTATGCATGTTAGCGAATCTTGGCTCCCCGAAAAACGGTTGCGAGCTGGAGAACGCGGTGGTGGGAAAGTTCCTGGTTTTGAACTGGGTAACTCACCTCTCGACTGTACACCAGAATTAGTGCATGGGCGACGGTTATTTATTAGTACCACCAATGGCACTCGTGCCTTAGAAAGAGTACAAGATGCTGCAACTGTCATCGCCGCAGCTTTTATCAATCGGGCTGCGGTGGTGCGATATCTGATAGAAAAGCAACCAGAAACAGTTTGGATTGTCGGTTCAGGTTGGGAAGGCACTTTTTCTTTAGAGGATACAGCTTGTGCAGGGGCGATCGCTCACAGTGTTGTACAAGAAACCAACTTGCCTTTAGAGGAATTAGCTGGTAATGATGAAGTAATTAGTGCGATCGCTCTTTATTCTCAATGGCAAGATAACTTATTAGGACTTTTTCACGCTTGCAGTCACGGTCAGCGATTGTTACGTCTTGATTGTCAGGAAGACCTAAAATATTGCTCGCAAACCGATATTTTAGATGTTTTACCCATGCAGCGAGAACCAGGAGTCTTGAAAAGTTAAAAGGCAAAAGAAAGAACGGCGTTGCTGAATTAAAATCTGAAATTCCTAATTTATCGTAGTAGAGACGTTCCGACGGAACGTCTCTACTAACAGGATTTTCAAAGTCTAACCATCAATCAAAATTTTCAATTCATATTCTTACCTTATACCTTATAAAACTGATGCGCCTAACCAGCCTGTTAAGTTTTCTTGCTGTATTCGCGAAGGATTGGCAACAGGTTTTACTTGATACCGCGTGGGACGTGGTGAAGCTAGGGTGACAGAATAAGTACGCAGTTCGTCTTGATGGAAAACTGTAACTTGGATGGTGTCGTTGGGTTGATAATCTTTCAAGCGATCGCGCAGCGTCCCCGAAAGGGAATCGCTTAATCCACTTGCAGTCACCTTCATTTTATCAATTGCCAACAACTCATCACCTGCATCGATTCCCGCTATTTGTGCAGGTGAACTAGCTTCGACAAACTTAATTATTTCTCTTCCGTTTTCAGCACTTGCTTTGACACCCAGATAAGGTTCTTCCTCGTTTTCTGCAACTAACTCCAAGCCAAAAGGTTGCAAATACTCGTTGAAAGGCAAATCTTCAGTATCATCAATGTAGCGCTTAAAGAAATCAGTTAAATCCATTTCTGCTACAGACTCAATTACTGACTGTAACTGTTCGGGAGTAAAGCCGATTTCATCTTTGCCAAATTGCTGCCACATTTTCAGCATGACATCATCAAAAGAGCGCTGATTGCCATACTTTGAACGAATCAGTAAATCTAGCAACAGAGATACCATTTCCCCTTTTAAATAGTAGGAAATTTGAGAATTGCCGCTATTGGCATCTTGGCGATAAAGTTTAATCCAAGCATCAAAACTCGACTCGGAAAGCGGTTGCACTTTACGCCCAGGTGTTTTTTCATACCTAGTAATTTCTTTATTCAAATTACTTAAAAATGTTTCAGCATCGTAAATGCCCGCCCGTAAAGGAATCAGTAAATCATAATAACTGGTAGTTCCTTCAGAAAACCATAAAGACGGTGTATAATTTTCTTGATCGTAATCAAAAACTTCCAGTGCTTTCGGGCGAATGCGCTTGACATTCCACAAGTGAAAAAACTCGTGTGCTACCAATTGCATAAAGCGATCGTATTTATCTTGAGAGCGAAATCCAAAGCGTTGATAAATTAACGAGCAACAGTTTTTATGCTCCAAACCACCGTAAGCTTGAGAAAATAAATGTAGTATAAACAGATATTTTTCATAAGGCAAACCGCCAAACATTTGCGCTTCAACTTGGATAATTTTCGTCATATCAGAAATCATCCGTTGCACTTGCAAATTACCTTGTCCCCAAATTGCCAATTCATGGGGTTTTCCCAATACCTCAAAGTGATATAACTGATGGCAACCTATTTCAAAGGGGTTGTCTACAAGCGTGTCAAAATCGTCAGCTAAAAAACTATTGGTTTGTTCATCTGCTGGTAATGCCGTAGTTATTTGCCATTCTGGGCGTGGTGGTACGATAGAAATGCGAATTGGTTGCTTTTCCCAACCAGGAATTCTAAAAAACAACGCTGCACCGTTAAAATAGGCGTGAGTTGCATCTAAGTGATTTGTCCGCACTGATAGCTCATTCGCAAAAATGCGGTAACTGACGGTTAATTTGGAAACACCAATTGTCTCTACTTGCCAGTGATTTTTACTGATTTTTCGCCAAGGTAAAGGTTCCGCATCCGAAAAAGCGGCAAAATCCTGTAACTGTTTGGCGTATTCCCGCACCAAGTAAGAACCTGGAGTCCACACAGGTAGTTTTAAATCCAGAATTGGCAATGAGTAATTTGCTAAATGCAAAGTCACCTCAAACAAATGCGTTTCTGGTTGAGGCATTGCCACCTGATAATGAATTGTCGGCACGGCTTCTTGGATGCGGGTGTCGGTGCGAGGTGCTGTTGCTTCAGTCATCTGTAGTTAGAAGTTAAGAGCGAGGAATTTAGGGTTAAATTTAACTTATAACTCATAACTCATAACTCATAACTACTCACTTTCCGAGCGTAGGGTGCGTTCACGAAGTAACGCACCGCAATCTAGTTCTAAGACGGTGCTTAGGGACATCCGTCCTAACACACCCTACTAGCGCTAAAAACTTCAAGCTTGCGTTCCGGAAAGCTTAGGTTAGCGCAACGCCATTCGGTTTCTAGCCTGTAGGCTTTTAACCGAATTGGCATACTCCCTAACTAATTAAACTTTGCCAGCCAAATTTATCAATTGTTTGAAGTTAACGAGATAAACTACCTGATTAACGTTGTCAATTTTGATCCAACCTTTTTCATCAAGCTTGGATATAATTTTCGTGGTTTCTTCAACACTAATTTCTGTAACTTCTGCTAAATCTTTGTAAGGAATATTAAAAATTTCCTTTCCTTTTTCTGATTCCTGACCGTAACTTTCGCCCAAACTAACTAGAGTTTGAGCGAGTTTAACTGCTGGTGGTGAAGACCGCATTGAAGAGCGTATATTAACTTGCCGCAATCGCCGCACCATTAATTGCAGCATTCGGTGATGCAACTGCGGGTCTTTAAACAATATTTGAATAAAGCGCTCTCTGGAGATGCTCAGTAATTTCACAGGTGAAAGAGCGATCACATCGGTTGAGCGGGGAGATTCATCCAAAATTGCCATTTCGCCGAAAAAATCACCCTGTCCTAAAATTGCCAAAGCAACAGAATCTTCGCTCCGTGTGCGCCGCACTTTGACCCAACCAGAAACTATGAAGTAAACCGCGTTTCCCCAAGCATCTTCCATTAAAACGGCTCGTCCTGCTGGGTATTCGTGGTCAATTGCAACGTTGAGCAGCCATTCTAAAGTTTGTGGATTGGCTGTACTCATTAGGGGGAAAGTTTCACTAAAAATCTCAGTCTGCATGAAATATCTGCAAAAAATGGATTTAAGAGCAGAAAATTAGATTTATTACTATACGGTTTAAAATCCGTAATCTTTAGTAGAATACGGTATCAAAATTTTATTGATATTCAACCGCAACCTCTTCGGTTATCGGTCTAGGGTTCCATTACAACACAATAACTATCACAGGGGAATCAGCGGTTTTACTGACAGATTTTTATTTGTTGTTTATCGGTGGTCAACTATCTGTGAGTATCTTGATTTGATTGTCTAAATCATCCAACAGTTTATTCAGTGCTGTGAAAGCTTCTAATTGTCCGGGGTTGGTGTTACGATTCACGACTAGTCGTTGTTGCAGTTCGTGCAATTTGTAACTGAGTTGTTGGGAAATTCCTATAGCATCGCGGCTAAGACGGGATAGCTGTTGTTGCTGATGGAATTTTAAGGCTGCTCCCCGGAGTACTTGTAGTGTCGCTTCTTCACCGTACATTCCCGGCATGACTCGCAAGCGTAATAACAAACGGTTTTCTTGATACAAGCATTCTTTCTCTACCTGTTTTGCTTCTGCAAATGTAGTTACAGGTAGGTTTGTTAGTCGCTTCAATTCATTTAGCACTCCCTGGAAAACGGAGAGGGGGAGTTTTTCTAACACGGATTGCAAGACTCCATTATCACTCCAAAGTATTCTACCTTCGTATGGTTGTCTTTCCAAATACAAACGACCAATTCCCCCTGCCAAAACTCGACCTAGTAGTTCTGCGAGTAATTTCTTAGGTTGTAGTGTTGCTAATTGTTCAACAGGCAGTAATAAATCGGGAACTGGTATGAGTAATAGAGGTAAATTGTCTTGCGATCGCTCGGAGGTACTTTCTTGTGTCTTTTTGTCTGCGCTGGTGAAGAGGATGGTCGCTTTAGACAAGTTATCAGGGTTTGGCAGAGCAGGAGAATCTGCTTGTTGAGAAGAATTTTCGCTTTTTTTTGTCTCAGCGACAATAGATGTCTCTGGCTTTGACGCAAGCGAATCAGCAATGGTAGCTGCGCTATGAGCTTGATCAAGGTTGGCTACTGGCTGGGATGTATTTTTGTAGTTGAGGTAGGCTGAGAGTATGTTGCGGTGGGTGTCGGCTGCGATCGCTACTGTCACCATTGTGCAATTAATATAAGACAAAATGTTACCAACGTAATCTAGCGCCGCAGTATCTTCTAGATTAACCATGCCCAGTAACAATTTGTTATCTTCTATGGTATAGGGCAAAATTTGATGGTATAAGCAAGCTTCAAAGGACAAGATACGCTCTATCAGCTCAAATGTTTGCTGGCGTTCGCGCAGCGACTCAGAAGGAGTAGCGGTTAGCAGTTGATTACCAATTGCTTCGGTATCACTTGGTTTGCCTTGTGAAGACAACATAGGTTTGATTGCTTGATGTTTCCTTATATCGTATTCTGCCTCTTAGTTATTGGGTAGTGAATAAACTTAGTTTTTGGGGTGATAAAAGTTAAATTAACTACAAATATATAGAAAGTTTATTTGGGATTGTGGATTGGTGTGAATCCCAAATCCAACGTCCAAAATTGATAGTCGTCTAGGGGTGCTTGCCTATGGGACTCAAAGTGTCCTGAAAGCGCTTCCTGGACTTGCACAGCACCAAGCGCGTCCTCTGGTTACTCCTCAGTTCTTAAGTTTTGAGCCGCGACATAGATTTTACTCCATTCGCCCATTACCTGATGAGTTTTGAGTTTTAACAGTTTAGCGATTTCTTCAATGGATTTGCCTGCTTTTCTAAGAGACAATAGCTGCCGCTCAATTAAAGTCAATTTTGACTGTAATTGCTGCCATTGCTGCGGTGTTAATCCCAAGTTGTGTTCGTCTAGGGAAATTTCTAGCCAGTTATCTACTAGTTCCGGTTTGCCTTTGACGGCAAAGACACGCACGGCATGGTAGCTAATTTTCTCCCTTAGTCGATAAATTTCCTTAATTGGCTTATTCAGTTTTTTGGCGATTTCGTCTTGTGATTTGCCTTGCAGATACAGTCGTAACCACTGCACTGCGTCTTGTCCGAGATTTTCTTGGAGATAAGTTTCAAATTCTTGCTTGACTGCGTGACGCAGTACTTGCTGTTCTTCTAGTTGTTGTGCTTCAAGATATTCGGCGATCGCCTGATTATCGGCTAAGTTAACGCGGTTGTCGTTGTCGTCTGTGATAATTTCTTCAGAAACTAGTCTAATTAAATCGCTACCGGGCACTTGGGTTAAACCACCACGTTGAGTACGACGTAAATAATTTACAAAACGGTAAGCTAGTAACGGTTGATTGCGTACTGGACGCAGGCAATATTCTTCTATGCTGGCAAACAGCAAAGAGTTATGTAGTCTGACATCCATTGTAAACTCGGCGATGCAAGCCATTTGCTGCTGCATGTAGTTATCGCTTTGCAGTAATTCTTGGAGTACTTCTTGCAATACGTCCATGACGCTGCGTTGGCGATCGCGACTCAGAGAAATCCAAGTTTGGATTTTATTGCGTAATGTCACTAAACTCCCTAGCCGAGTGATTAAATTGCGATAAGCGCGTTCTCGCGCTACTCCTAGGTAGCGCTGGCATAATATCCGATAGCGATATTCCATCGCTTGTTTGGCGATATCTAACTCTTTAGGATTAAGTAAGTCAAAGCGTTTTGAGTTACTTCCCAAAAGCCAAAAAATAATACTTTCTCTATTTCCTTCGCTTTGTTCTGGACACTCTGCTGCCAAACGTTGCCGCCAATATTGCGTCAGTTTTTCTGCTTCTGAAGCCATAGCGAGATTGCGCTCCTCGAAACCCTGTTTTAAAGTTTGCATCACAACCCCCATTTATTCCACTCAAATTTTTAACTGGCAGTTGCCCCTGATTGAATGATGTCGCTCTTGGACATCAAGCGTGATTATTCACTCGAAGCCGTTATTTCGACTTCCTCTGTTAATTAGGTCTGGAATCACTCTAGTTATGCAGTATTTTCCGCATTGCTGTTTTTGCTTTTTGTTTGCTAGCACCGGAAATGAATGTCTTTTACCTCTTTTCCTCACTTTGGTATAATTTTTAATTTTTGTAAATTTATATGTTTTATACAGAGAAAAGTGATTTATCAAGACTATATAAGCATACAGCTTTGAAGAAGGGGGGTTGGGCAAAACTGACAAGGGAAGCAGCTTTATAAGTGCAAATATGATTTATGTCAATTTAGACGCTGTTTGAACTACATAAGTTTCTCCAGTTTCCTAGGCGATCAACTTTGTTTTGTTCTTATTTCTAGTATCAGCTTTTTTGTGACCTTAAATGTGCCACCACGCGATCGCGAAATTGATTTTAAAACTTAACTAGCTATGGATAAGGCTTCTTCAACCGCCTTAGGCAACTTAATAGATATAAAGTAACTACTTGGCGTCAATCGCTCGAATCATTTGATGTTGATCGCCATAAAAATCAGGAACAATCTGATAAATTTGTCTGATTTCTAAAGAAGCTGAGTAATCTTTGTTGCTAATATAAACAACAAATTTAGTTTCTGTATTCGCTGACTGCATAAGTACTCCTACCGAATGTCTTTATAAAATTGCTTCAGGTATTGTGGGGACACACCAACACCCCAAAGAAAGCCGATGTAAAGATATATTGCAGTGGCTTTGAAGAAGCCCCATTTTGCGACACGGCGATCGCTACTTTGGACGATACGATTTACTAAGCGAATTTTTCCCTGTCGTACTATTTTTAGGCACAAGTCGGCTTCTTCCATAATTGGCAGGTTGCTGTCAAAACCGCCACATTCCCAGAAATCAGCGCGGCGTGCGAAAATTACTTGATCGCCAAACAATAAGCGCAGTCCTTGAAAAAACAAATGTGGGCGAAAAAGCAACGGTGCATAATAAGTTTT
>JBPCQW010000605.1:0-11913 GCA_050997715.1 Hassallia sp. | reverse complement strand
ACTGGTTGGGAGTAATTCTGTGCGGTTACAAATGGAAGGCGAGTATCTGACCACACAACTTCACTGCTGAGTGGCTCGTAAGGATCGGGCGGCAAGCCTCCCCGTCCAGTGACTATAAATTGACCAGATGTTGTCCTATCTTTGGGACTACAACTTTGGGCTATCAACTGTGAGAGTTCAATAAGCTGTGGGGAGAAAGTAACTAGTGTTCGACTGGCGTCAATCTCCGGACTATTAATAGTCACTTGACCGCTTAATGAAGGATTACCTGTTAATGAAATAGCTGTAATGTCGTTACTAACAAGCCCTTGGGGATCTAATTTATTCGGATCGCTCAGTAAAGCTCTCAGTTCTTCTAAGCTGCGTGGAATCAGCCCAAAGTTACTTATTGTGTTAATGGTGACATTTCCCCCTTTACCCTGGAAAGAATTTGCCGTAATATCGCTATTTTCTTGGGGAAGGGTGACGATAAATTTGGCGTTGATATCAATGTTGCCACCGTTTCCTCCAACCCCTAGGCTACCTGCACTAGTAGAGATACCGCTACTTCGACGTAACAGCAGTAAGTCTGAGTTTTGTAGTCTGATATCTCCACCATTACCCGATCTGCTTTCAGCAACGATTTGTCCCCGGTTATCCAAACGGATAATTGGAGCGGTGATTGTAATGTTCCCTGCACCTCTGGCATCATTGGCAGTACTGGTACTACTCACAGTCACAATAGCTCCATCCCGAATAATCAATTGCCTCGTGGAAATATTCAAATCTCCAGATTTGCCAGTGCTTCTAGCTGGAGCAAAAAGACCGCTGCGAGCCAATCCAGTTGGATTTAGTACATTTCCAGCTAGCTCAACAGATTCGGAGGCATTTACATCTAATTTTCCTCCTGCACCCCTACCATTGCTGGAAGCGGAAATTGCGGCTCCATCACGCACCATTAATTGCCCGGTGTTGATTGTTAAGTTTCCAGCGTTTCCATTACCATTACTTCTAGACGTTAAGAGGCTACCAATCTCAGCATTGGCTCCCCCTCTACCTGTCACTTCTACCGAGTTTCGCGCATTCACTGTCAAATTCCCACCATTCCCAGCAGCATTAGTATCAGTGAGTGTGAGTATTTGTGCCCCACCTTGAACAATTAACTTCCCTGTGTCAATGCTTATGTCTCCAGCGTTTCCAGATCCGGCTGTTGAACTTGATAAGAGACTGCCGAACTGTCCTATTACAGTATTACTAGTTCCACTCACTGTTACCGAGTCAGAAGCCACAACTTTTAAATTACCTGCCTTCCCATTACCAACCGTCGCTGTGCTTATAATTGGCCCATCTCGAACAATCAGCTTACCAGTGTTAATGGCTATGTTACCGGCATCTCCATTACCAGGAACTCCACGCAAGCGTGCAGATTGAGAAATCAAGCCACTAGTTAACCGACCATTTGAAGAAATACCAATAAGTTCTACAGAGTCGGAGGCGTTGATGGTCAAATCTCCTGCCTTACCATTGCTCAGAGTCACTGTTTGTATTCGTGACCCGTCTCGGACAACTAATTTGCCAGTATCAATCCTCACGTTTCCGGCATTTCCAGTTCCTTGAGTTGCAGTAGCAATTTGACTGGTATCGCTGAGTGTCACTGAGTTAGGGGCATTTATGGTGATGCTTCCGCCTTGACTACTGCCAAGGGTTGTCCCAGATTGTAAAAAACTTCCCACCAGACTCAAGCTATTGCCTTGTACCTGAATTGTGCCACCAGTGTTTCCACTACTATCGACAATAGCTCCTTGAGTTAGCAGAATATCCCGGAAATTTGGTACATCTGCATATCCGAGGGCGTAACCTTGACCAATAGAAGTTAGTTTGACTAAACCAGATCCGGCAACGCTACCCAACTCAATTCTTCCTTGTGCTGCTGTCAAGTTGCCTCCAGCCAGAGTGACATCACCGCCAACCAACGCTAGGGTTTTGCCTGTTGGGACTCGCAAACCCACGGGAGCTCCGGTGTTGACATTAATTGGAAGTGCTTGAGAGCGATTAATAATATTTCCAGCCGTTGAGCCAAATTGCAGCCCTATGGGAACACTCACTGTCAATAAAGGCGCAATTTGAGGGGCAGTTGCACTGAACTCAAAGCCATCATCAAACTTCAGGCTGCTGGCTGTGCTGGCAACAAAAGAGCCGCCAATATTTAAACTGGCATTCGGTCCAAAAACAATTCCGTTGGGATTGATGAGAAACAGATTGGCGCTACCATTTGCTCTAATAAAACCGTCAATATTGGATCTAGATTGACCTGTTACCCGGCTAATGATATTTTGAATATCCCCATTGTTGAAGTATGCCCCACTACCAGTAAGGACAGAAAAATCTTGAAAACTGTGGAACAAGTTTCTCCCAGCTTGCGTTCCTCCTTCAATGATGCTGGTATTGCCAGAGGTTCTAACGCGAGAATTAGTAGGTAAAGTTATATCAGGGGTGATTTGAGCAAGAGCGCAATTTGCAAAGAAGAACGCGCTACCTGTTACTATTCCAAGTCCTTGTAACCAGTGACAACGAATAATAATTGCAAACATCTTGCCCCCTATGTATCAGATTTCACCGAATTATAGTCGCATATTATCATCAATCTGGCTTTAGTATATGTAGCCCTACTTTTCCTTTTTTAGCTGCATTCGAGTGAGTAAATTCAGAATGCGATCGCTACTAGCAAAGACCACAAAAACAAAGATCCCAGCCCTTCGGGTTCGCAAGATCGACGGGACGGAAACCAACTTTGCAGACTGGATTCACCGTATTTTTAGTTGTTTAGTTGTGTGTCGGAAATCGCTTGTCTGACGGTGAATTAGTCAACTCTTTCTTCGGTTTCCGTCCCCGAAGTTTGCTCAACGCTCTCTAACCCGCGCACGCAACTTCTCTTCGTCGAACTGATTTTCCCCTGGAACTGGTATTTTTTTATACTGGCATATTGCAAACCATCAAGCAACTTGCTAGTAAATTTCACCATAGGATATAATTAACACATCGTTTACAGAGTCCGCTCCCAGACACTTGGGTTAATCCCAAAACCCAAGGCTGGGACGGTTTTTCTTCAATCAAGCTGTAACAGAAATTTGCCTAGGTTTTAAGTTAGATTTTAGTTTGTGGGGACAATATCCCACCTGGTCAAATGTTCGATTTGGCTGGATGACCTTTACCCAAAGTTAAGTGCTGAAAATAAAAAAAACAAGCGTTAAAATGCTTACTACGAAAGAATGAGGGGTTTTGAGTTTTTCTACTGCCTACACCCTATCCTGAAACGGAAAAGTGGAGACAAGCAGTTAAATATGTGATTTTTTATAGTAGTTGTGTAGTATTTTGTCGGAAGAAGGTCTTTGGATTCATTTTATGAAACAGCTCCTCAATCAAGTATTTAACATGACAAAACACCTAGTACGGCTTATTCTGCCCCTGGTGATGATGATTTTGGCTTCGTCGCTGGTTGATACACCCGCTTTCGCGACAGGTGTATATGATATGCCGAATCTTACACCCGGAAGCACCTGGGTTGTAGATAAAGGCGAAGTTATTAGCCTCTTTAATGAAGGTAAAATTAGCAGCGCTTTGGAAGATTTGGCAAAGCAAACTGGTAATGAAGTGAGAATAGTCACAGTGCGTCGTCTCGACTACGGAGAGACACCGGAAAGCTTTACTAAAAGCCTTTTTGAAAAATGGTTTCCCACAAAAGAGGAAAGAGCGAATCAAAGCATACTGATGATTGACACCGTTACCAATAATACGGCTATTATTAGCGGTGATAAAGTCAAGTCTTTGATGCCAGAAGCGATCGCTAACAGTATCGCTACTGAAACCTTGGCAGAACCATTACGAAAGGGTAACAAATACAATCAAGCATTTCTCGATGCAAGCGATCGCTTGGTTGCCGTCCTCTCCGGTCAACCCGACCCAGGACCACCCCAAATCGCCGAAATCCAGGTGGAAGGCACATTTAAAAAAGCAGAAGAAACCGAAACTATCAAAGGTAACGCTACTGCTTGGGTAGTAGGGCTTTTAATTGCCGCTACCGTCATCCCGATGGCAACTTATTACATCTATCTGGCAATTCAACCATCTTCTGACGGGCAATAGGGAGTAGGGATTAGGGAGTAGGGAGTAGGGAGTAGGGACTTTCACCACTCCCCACTCACCACTCCCCACTAAGAGCAGTCCCTCATTTAATCTTGAACATACTCTTGCCCTGTCACCAAAGCAACCTCAGCGCGGGCAAATTCGCGACCCAAATAAGCTGCATGGTCAAAAAGACTTACCGGACAGGGCTGAGTTTCTTCAAAAATCTTTACACACAGTTCCTTAGCCGTCCTCCCTGTAAATACTGTTGTGTGAGTTCTCTGCACCTTACCCCGTGCAGGAATCACCTTTCCCGTTTCTGGGTCGACAGCTAAACCATGCTCATCAATCACATTTGTGAAATGCTTGGCAGAAATTGAACCCGCGTCTCGATCCAGATAAATAATAAAATATCCATTCGGATCAAGGTTAATATGACGCCCAGAAAGCTTGTCATCAATTGCCGCCAAATTTTCAACTGTCAAATCCATAGTTGCTCTAAAAATCAAATTTAATCACGGTTTTTACACTTCTTCTCAAGTGTAATTGTTTCCTTCCCTTTTCATACTTAGGAAGCTACTTTACTGTGAGCGCCATAATCATAACCAAAAAGCTGCATCTATCTGTGAATCTAGAGGACAATCAGAATGGGCAGCAGTAATGCGACAACATGAAGAAATTATTCAAGAAGGCATTGAAGACGGTGAATTTTGATTTTTTGCGTCTCAAAATTTTAATAATCACGGTAGCTAAAATCGAGTAGCAGCATTGAATGCCGAATAATGTCTCATTAGTTCGGCATCCGTTACCACATTCATCACCTCATTAAAATTAAGAATCTTTTTGAGTAAACGGCAACTCTGCATTCATCGCATCCATTTCTTGCTGTTCTAGTTCATTTACCTCACGAATATAAGGGCGCAAAATCTGTTCTAAACGACTATTGTAAAAGCGGTGCAAACTGTGATTGGGCATAGCTGGAAAACCGCGACGTTTTTTATGACGACCCCCAGCACCAGGGTCAAAACTTTGAATTCCGTTAGCGATCGCCCATTCAATTGGTGAATAATAGCAAGCATCAAAATGCAAGTTGTCTATTTCTTGAAAACTACCCCAATAACGACCATAAAGGCGATCGCCTTTATATAAACAAAAAGACATTCCCACAGGTTGGCGATTATCTTGCTCGTTATATGCAGCAACAAACAATACCCGATGACGATAATTAGTATGTAGCTGCTCAAAAAATTGCTTCGTTAAATATTTACTACCCCACCAGCCAAATTTATCACAAGTATCGGCGTAGAAGTCGTACATTAAAGGAAACAGGGAATGGGGAATTTCATCACCTGTGAGTTTTTCCAATCGTAAACCGATTTTCTCCACTGCTTTGCGTTCACGTTTGATATTGCGGCGCTGATTTGCGTTAAACACACCCAAATAATCATCAAAAGTGTTAAAACCGAGATTTTCCCAGATGTAGCTGTGGTGCAGCCAAGTTGTAAAACCAAGGCGTTCTAAAACGAGTCGCCATTCAGGATCTACGTAGAGAAAATGACAGCCAGAAATTTTATTTTTGGTGCAGAAAGCGTCAATTTCATGCACCATGAGCGACGTTATTTCATCCTCATCTTCTCCGGGTGCAATCAAAAATCGATAGCCTTCAGCCGGGGTAAACGGTGTCATTCCCAACAGTTTAGGGTAATAGCGTACACCAATGCGATCGGCTAACTCTGCCCACTGGTGATCGAACACAAATTCACCATAACTATGTCCTTTAAGATAAAGTGGGGCAGCAGCAATCAGCGTTCTGTCTCGCCACAATGTCAAGTGATTTGGCAACCAACCAGTTTTTCGGGTTGCGCTGCCAGAAGTTTCTAGATTATTCAGCCATTCCCACTCTAAAAACGGGGTTTTAAGTGGCATTGCTAAAGCATCCCACGCCTGAGGGGGGATTTCGGCAATTTTATTAATCCAGGCAGCAGAATAGCGAGGCTTGATTTGTTCGACCATTGGTGGCTTTGGAGATACAAAACTTTGCATTCATTTTTTTTAGGGTAACTTACTCTTCGTGCCCTCAGGCTGGAAGCTTGGGGCTATACTAAATATCGATTTTCTTCCTTCCCCCTGCCCCCTGCACCCTGCCCCTTGCATGGTTCGGTCAAATAATCTAATCTACTAATCCTTGTAATCGATAGTGCAAAAACACCTCTTGCTCAAAAGTTTGAACTTCTAGTAGTTGCAACCTGGGAGCCAATTGTGGTACGAATCCTATACCATCCACTGGTGTGGGCGCACTAGCACCGCCCAAAATCAGCGGACAGACAGTAAGCCATAGTTCATCAATTAAATTGAATTCCAGCATGGAGGCAGTCAAACTACCACCACCCAGTACAGCTATGCGTGTTATACCTAGATTTGTCAGATGTTGTAAGGCAGTAGAGATGTCAATTTTCTGTGTTGACGTTTCCAAAATTAGAATTTTCTCAAATTCTGTCCTGCTTTGCCAAAAAAGCGCACCTAGTGTTGTAGTGAGCAACCAGCGTTTAACTGGCTGCTTAAAGAAGTGAATTTCCGGATTTAGCTTGCCTGAGCGTGTAACTACTATATGAACTGGCTGGGCAGATTTACCCAAATGTATTCTTTGTTCCAGCAGTTGTGGATGCGTTACGGTGAGTGTTGTACCGTAAGCCCGAAGAGTGCCAGCACCAAACAAAATGGCATCAGAGGCAGCTACTTGCTTTTCCAGGTGTGCTTTGTCAGCTAAAGAGCCAAATCTAGCAGGCGATCGCTTGACATCTGCTATCTTGCCATCTGCACTCATTGCCATAACTACTGTGGTATGAGGACGATGTTGCATCATTAAGTTGATTTTGTTGAGATTTTCCTTGTTTATATGTGAATTATAAAAAAATCCACATATTAGCAAAAACTGTTTTTCTTTATTTCACAAGTGTATCTATCTGTAAGAAATTCTGTTACAGTTACTCTCAAAGAGTTTTTGTATAGCAAGTTTCTTTTTACAATTTCCCGATTTGTTATTTTTAATAGCTAGAAATAAAATTGTTATAAATTGACAAAATGTCGCATCTAGCTGTTTTAATAGCATATCGTTACTGTTTTGGTTTGCAGATGCGAAGTGAGACTGTCGATGACTAAACCCAGTCAATCATCTTTCCGTCGAATTTTAGTGTCAAGAATTTTACTGCTGTTCGTTCCAGTTTTATTAGCAGGAGAAATTCTCGCATTAAACAAGGCACGTTCTAGCCTATTAGAAACTGCCAGAAAAAACTTAACAGAAAGCTCTCAGATTAAAGGGGAGAAGATTGTCGATGCGATTGCTGCTCTAAAATCTAACTTGTTAAGTGCGAGTCAAACAACAGTTATTAAGTCTGGTTCTTCTTGGGAAGCGCAACAATTTCTCAACGCGATCGCACAGCAATTGCCAACCCACATAGAATGTATTCAATTAGCAAATCTGCGAAACGCTAGGATTATTGCCAGTACTTGTGGTAACGAACCAATTGCCGAACTAAAATTACCTTTACCTAATGACGAAATTGAAGTTCAGGCAATTTCCCCATCAATGTTAGGCAAAACAGGTAAAAAAGATTCAATCAATCAACTGCAATTACTCTTATCTGCCCCAGTTTACGATAGATTTGGTAACTTGCATTACGCCTTAAGAATCAAGACAGCATTACAGCAAAAAATAAAAAATAAGCGGGGTTCATTAACAGGCTCTACAGTAGTAATTGCTGAAGATGGGACAATTTTAGCACATCCACTTACAGCAAGAGTCGGGACTAATATCAAACAGCATCCCGATGCTTCCCGACTAGAAATGATATTGAAACGTGCGATCAAAGGAAAACAAGATTCTGTAACTTTATATTTTAAAGAAGGAGAAAAAGAAGGCACAGAATTAGTAGCTGGATACACAGCTATTCCCAATCCAATTACAAATCAGCAGCAGCAAAAATGGGTTGTGTTAGCCGTTACAAGTTTAGATAATGCTTTATTTGGGCTTGGGGAAATCAAACTAATTCTACTCGCTTTAACATTTGGCTTAATTAGCGTCAGTGTGTTGGCATCGTTGTATCTAGGTCGTTACTTAGCACGTCCCGTAGAAGAATTGCGAGACTATGCCCTAAATCTTAACAGCCACCATTCCGCCGAATTAGTTCCGCACAACTTTCAAATTAGAGAGTTCAATCAACTAGCGCAAGCACTAAACCAAATGGTAGAAAGGCTTAAAGCTTGGGCAGAAGAATTAGAAATAGCTTGGAAAGAAGCCAAAACCGCCAATCATCTCAAAAGCAAGTTTTTAGCGACAACTTCCCATGAGTTGAGAAATCCACTTCATACCATTATTAACTGTGTTCAGCTAGTTAAAGATGGCATGTGCGATAGCCGTGAAGAAGAAATGGAGTATCTTTTACATGCGGATAAAGCCGCAATTCACTTGTTAGGAATCATTAATGATTTACTTGACCTTTCCAAAATTGAAGAAGGCAAGCTTTCAGTTGTGGCAGAACCAATAGACGTGCGAAAGTTATTGCAAGAGGTAATTAATTTTCAATCAGTTAATGTGCAAAAAAAAGGCTTGCAATTAAAAATTGATTTAGGAGAGGAAGTAATTGCAATTAAGGCAGACGCTGCCAAACTGAAACAAGTTTTGATTAATGTGATTGGCAACGCAACTAAGTTTACCGAAACCGGAAGTATTGCGATCGCTATAGAAATCGAAAATAATTTTCGTCAATCTCAGGTGATTATCACTGTCACAGATACAGGTGTGGGTATCGATCCTACCCAACAGCATAAACTATTTCGCCCCTTTGTAATGGCAGATGGTGCAAACACACGCAAATTTGAAGGTACAGGATTGGGACTGGCGATTTCACGAAACTTAATCGAACTCATGGGAGGTACGATTACTCTAGAGAGTGCGGGTATTAACCAAGGCACCACAATAGCGATCGCTTTACCCTTAATTGATATCTCGCTGTTATCTACTTCAGCACATCAAGAAGTTTCAGACCAGATGGGGGCAAGTCAAATCAAAGAAATAGAGGAAATTAGTTCTCAAGAAAAGATTTTTCCCTCTCCCAGAGGAGTAGTGGAAGTAGAAAAATCCGAGCATACACTTCCCCCGATGGGAACTTCCGAAGAGATAGGAATATGGCGAGAAGTCCGAAATACTTCCGGTGCAGACACTTTGCGGACGACTTATCGTTAGATATGCAAATTCTGGCGTTGGATAATCCTAGGATGAATTGTAGAGACGTAAGGCGCGGAACGTCTGTACAATATGTAAGTTTAATTACGCGAACTTACTTAATGTCAAGAAAAACAGATTTACCACCTTCTTTAAGAGATTCTGTCAAAGCTGTGAGAATTTGCACCAATTCTGTGCCTACCCAGCCAGATGAAATCATTGAGCAAGTATTCTCCTGGATGCAGTTAACAAAGCCTGAGCAAACCCGTCGCAATGATTCGCTTGTTTCTACTTCCAAGACCTCACGGCTTTGATTAACAGGTATAAATTGATTTCCCTTCACCTCCAACTCACCATGTAGTAGCGTCAAAGGTGCTTCTGTTGACATTTCATCAAAAATTAAGCTGCCAAGGCTTCCCACAACCACAAGACGCCGCTGTTTATCCGGATTGAGCCAGCACAAGTGTATGTAAGCTTGAAAGCCATCCGGGTATGTAAGTGTCACCCAGACTAAATCTGCTAGTCCTTGATGAAGAGGAGGGGGGGAGGGGGAGAGAGGGACAGGGGGGGAATTAGAAGAAATTTCCCCCACATCACGCTTCCTCCACTCCCCCACTGCTCCCTGTAGCCAAACTGTACTCATCGCCTGTACTTTCACGGGTGTTTGACCTAGCCAATTATTAAAAATAGCTATATCGTGAATCGCTAAGTCCCATAAAGCATCGACATCTTGGCGGACTGGTCCCAAATGCGTGCGGCTAGCGTAGCCGTAACGTAAATCACCTAATTTACCGGATTGAACTACAGTTTGCCCTCGCTCAACTACTGGATGAAATAAATAAGTGTGGTCAACCATCAAAATTAAGTTCAGTTGTTCTGCTAACTGACATAATTCCTGGCACTCTGTTGTGTTTAGAGTTAGAGGTTTTTCTGCTAGAACGTGGTATCCCCAGCGTAATGCATCGGCTATTAAAGAGTAATGAGTGATGGCGGGAGTGGCAATTACTACTGCTTGCAACTCAGGCAGATGCTTGAGCTCATCCCACTCAGTTGTTAATTTTACAGTATTATCTAAGTTAAACTGCTGTTTGACTGCTGCTAATCGTTCTGGATTGGGGTCTACTACTGCCGCAACACTCACATCGGGATGTTCTAAAAAATTCCGCAGCAAATGCACACCCCAACGCCCAACTCCGATAACAGCGATTTTAATCATGAGTTAATAGTTAATACTTAGTGGATAGTACAGACGCGAGGAACATCACGTCTGTACGTGGTTAGTAGATAGTTGATAACTGTTGACTGTTAACCAACAACCAACTGAATTATCAGCTTATTAAGGGAGTTGTGGCTTCAGGGTTTATCCTGAGAGTCGATTGCAAAAAAAGCTACTTTTGCAGCAGCTTGCTCGGCGCCTTTAATCGAGCGTCCCTTGCCTTGACCGAGCTTTTTGCCGTGCAGCCACACTTCAGCCATGAAACGTTCTTGATTGTGGTGCGGTAGATTAATTTCCACAACTCGATATTCAGGTAAAACTTTAAATTGAGCCTGAGTCCATTCTTGTAGAGCAGCTTTGTAGTTCAGTCTGGCGGGATCGAGGCGAATTTCTGCTGCTAATTGTTTGAAGTGGGGATCTAGCCAAGGGTGAATAAGTTTGAGATTTTGAGTACTTAGGTAAAGCGCTCCGAGGACGGCTTCAAAAGCATCAGCGAGTCGTGACTCTTGACCAACTTTATCAGCGGTAGCACTGCCAGCAACTAGTAAGTATAACTCCAAACCGTATTCTTTTGCCAATTGAGCGAGAATGCGATCGCTTACCAACACCGAACGAATTGCTGCAAAATCCCCCACTGGGCAATCAGGATAATTTTCCCACAACACAACAGCCGCCACCAAGCGCACCACCGCATCGCCGACAAACTCCAGTTGTTCATAATTTGCCGACTCAGAGACAGTTGGATGAGTCAGCGCCAAATCAAGAAGCTGCCACTTTATAGGTGCTTGTGTTGACAGTCCTAATTTTTGTACTAAGCTTTCAAGCTGTCGTTGGCGGCGTGGATAAGCGAGAGTCATTACATGAGAGTAGGGGAGTAGGGGAGTCGGGGAGTGGGGGAGTCGGGGAGTCGGGGAGATTATTCTTAACTCCTGACTCCTGACTCCTGACTCCTGAATTCTGAGTTTTAACTCAGCATGAGCGCACTGAAATGGGGGAGAGAGTGGGACATAAGCCGGGTTCTGTTCTCTTGCGAGGGCAGTTATCTATCTGGGACGCTTGTTACCAAACGCCTCTAGCGGCTCTCTTATAACGGAACTGGTAAAAGACCAACCGTAGTTCCTCTGGCCTTGCTCCCAACCGGGGTTTACCGAGCCAGCGCTTCTCAACGCTGCTGGTGCGCTCTTACCGCACCTTTGCACCCTTACCGGGGATTGGGTACTGGGGATTGGGTACTGGGGATTGGGAAGATTCTTTCCCAGTCCCTAATCCCTAGTCCCCAGTCCCTAACCCTGGCGGTATCTTTCTGTGGCACTATCCTCACGATCGCTCGCACTGGACGTTATCCAGCAAGTTTGGTCTTTCGGGAGTCCGGACT
>JBPCQW010000416.1:0-11251 GCA_050997715.1 Hassallia sp. | reverse complement strand
AGAGGCTGAAGACCATTTGGTGGTATCTGTTCCCTGGATAGCAATGACAAGTCCGAAATCCAATTTTGCTAAGGAAGCTGAAAAATTCTGGCAAGGTGGGGAAGTAAACGACAGGACTGCGGCTGCTTATGATGCTGCTCAAGCCTTGATCAAAGCTTTAGACACTACCGATGAACCAACACCTTCAAAATTACAAAAAACTTTATCAACACCTGGCTTTGAAGCTCCGGGGGCTAGTAAGCCAGTCAAGTTCTCAGGTGGTGATCGTGATCAAGAGGACGTTGAATTAGCTAAAATTGTCCGGTCTAAGTGTTCTGAGTTTGGATACATTTTCGTTCCTGAAAAATATTCCCAAGACGATATAAAACAGTTAGATAATAGTTGTAGTCAGTGAAGCAAGTGCGGTATTCATCTAAGCTTCCTGCCTCCGGTATTGGTTATATTCCTGATTCCGACGTTTATTGACAATCCGTCCAGCGCGTCGGAGGTAGCAGAGGAAGAGACTGCTTCCCCTGCTGAGTGTGAGTGAATATCGCCTATGCTGTCAGAGTAGCGATCGCCTTTTCAAGAGCTTGCAACGCTGTTTCTACTTCTTTTTCTGTCACAATCAAAGGTGGGACAAAGCGGAGAACTTTGGGTCCTGCGGGTACAAGTAATAAGCCTTCGTCCATAGCAGCTTTGACAATATCACCAGCGGTTAGCTGAATGTCTGCTTGCAATTCCATTCCGTTGATTAAACCCCAACCGCGTACTTCGGTAATTAGATGGGGATATTTAAGAGCGATCGCTCTCAACCCATTCCTTAATTGTTCACCCCGCTCCTGCACATTCTCTAAAATATTCTCCTTTTCCAATGTCTGACAAACCGAGAGCGCGACTCCACAGGCAAAAGGATTGCCACCAAAGGTGCTAGCATGTTCCCCAGGTTGGAAAACATCGCAAAATGACTTACTCATCATTGCGCCGATGGGGATACCACCACCCAAGCCTTTAGCGCTGGTGAAAATATCCGGCTCAACCCCAAGATGTTCGTAACCCCATAATTTACCACTGCGTCCCATCCCTACCTGCACTTCATCGAAAATCAATAAAATGCCGATTTCATCGCAAATTTTCCGCAGTTTTTGGAAGTAAGCAACGTCACCCGGACGCACACCACCTTCTCCTTGCAATGGCTCGATCAAAATCGCCGCTACGCGATAATCACCTTCATCTAGTTCGCTAATTGCCGCTTCAACAGCGGCAATATCGTTGTAAGGTACATAGTGGAATCCCGGCACTAATGGATCAAAGTATTTTTGATACTTTGGCTGTCCGGTAGCGGTAACTGTCGCTAAAGTCCGTCCGTGGAAACTGGCATGAGCTGTGAGAATTATTGGTTTGTCAATTTGTAATACTGTGTGTGCGTATTTTCGCGCAAGTTTGATTGCAGCTTCATTTGCTTCTGCGCCGGAATTGCAGAAAAACACGCGATCGCTACAAGAATGTTCAACTATCCATTTTGCTAATTCACCCTGTTCGGGGATGTAGTACAAATTAGAAACGTGGTGCAGCTTTTGAATTTGCTTTGTCACCGCTTCTATTAATGCAGGATGGGCATGTCCTAAAGTGCAAGTGGCTATTCCGGCGACAAAATCCAGATATTCGCGTCCTTGTGTATCCCAAACACGGCATCCTGAACCTTTTTCTAAGGCTAGGGGAAACCGCGCATAAGTGGACATGACGACTTGATCAAAGCTATCTGCATCAAAGGAAGTAGATTGTACAGAATCTGACTGTGGAGGTATTGTCGCTTGTTTTAAAGTCTGCATAGTTACTATCGCCTAGAAGTGAAAGTTTTTCATCCTATAGTTATTTACTAGTGTGATAGAAAATTTTGAAAATTTCTTATTATTTACTTTCCTGGTGTTAGGGAAGGGAGACAAGGGGGACAAGGAGGCAGGGGAGGCAGGAAGAGAAATATTTCTTCTTTCTTTTTTCTTACCCTTTCCCCTTTCCCCTTTGCCCTCCTCAAAATGAGTGTCAGTGGTGAAAAACTGTGTATTCAACGCTTGAGCAAAAATATCGTCGCATCCAAAAAGAGTTGATGGCAGGAACCGCTGCCCTCGGTGGTGTCTTTATCATTGGGACTTTATGGTACAGCTTAGTAGAAAAGTGGAGTTGGGAAGATGCAGCTTATATGACGGTGATCACCTTGGCTACTGTGGGCTATGGTGAGACACACCCCTTAGGAAGCCGAGGACGGTTGTTTACGATCGCCTTAATTTTAATGGGTGTGGTGACAATCGGTTTCATCGTCAATAGATTTACAGAAGCGTTAATTCAAGGTTACTTTCAAGAAGGAATTCGATTACGACAACAGCGACGCCTAATGGAATCTTTGTCAGAACATTACATCCTCTGTGGATTTAGTCGCACTGGTCGTCAAATTGCCAAAGAGTTTCGGGCAGAAGGCGTACCTTTTGTAATTATTGATTCGGAGATTGAATCTGTGCGAAAAGCCCAATCTGAAGGTTTTACATTATACCAAGGTGATGCCACCTTAGATGAAACTCTCTATAAAGTTGGCATTGAACGGGCAATTTGTATTGTGGCGGCGCTGCCTTCAGACGCAGAAAATTTATACGTTGTGCTTTCAGCGAAAACACTTAATCCCAATATTCGAGCGATCGCCCGCGCTAGTACAGAAGAAGCTGTGCAAAAATTACAACGTGGGGGTGCTGATGCGGTGATTTCTCCTTACATTACTGGGGGTAAAAGAATGGCAGCATCTGCCCTCAGACCGCAGGTAATGGATTTTGTTGATGGTATTCTCACAGGTGCAGATCGACAATTATATATGGAAGAAGTTTTGCTCGATCCAGCAATTTGTCCGTATCTCGGTCAAACTTTGCAAAAAGCAAGATTGCGATCGCAAACTGGAGCGTTAGTTTTAGCAATTCGTCGCACCGATGGCACTCTCATCGGCGGTCCCACAGGCGATACTATTTTATTACCTGGAGATTTGCTCATTTGCATGGGTACAGCTGAACAATTGCGTAGCTTAAACCAAATTATCGGACCAATTGGTTCTCAGAAAGTGCGTAAACCGAAAAATAGCTGATGGGATTTGAAGCGTGTTTAACTTACCTGATGCTATACTTCAACAGGTAAACAAGTAACTAAATTAATAACTTAGGGTGGGTTTTTAATTCTTTAAGATGTGAGTCTTTTCTTTAGCTCAATTTCTAGTTGCTCGCCCGAAGAAACTACAACCCGATTTGGTTTTGCTCTAACAATAGCTAGGTAGTGCTGAAAAGCTTCCTCATCTTGGGGATGCTGCTTTACATAATCTCGCAATTCAGCCTCAGTTAATTGCTGATAATTTAAATCACTCATTGTATTATTTCCTCTCCATTACTTAAAATCTCTACTTGAATTGTTTCCCCTATGAGTATCACGATTCTTTGCGTGCGTGTATCGTACCTAGTTAATTCGATTGTTTGTAGCAGGTTACTTACTCGCACGCATAAATCGTAAAAAGCTTTTATTTGTTCTATTGTAGGTTCCATTAACAGTTTTGCTTGCTTTGTTAGTTCGCTGATTAGTTGACGGATGTCGTCATTATTCCACGCTTCCTAACTATTGACTCTTTTCCTCTTGCCAACCATGCATGGGGGCTATGCTTTTAGTTATTGATTCGATGATTGTTGGGGGAGCTTCAGATATTAAGATGCTTGGATAAACTGCCATACCCCAATTGGGATGAATTAAGACACGGCATTTATTTTTCAGCACTGGATAGTTAAGTAAAGCTTTGACAACGGCTGTGTCGTCGTGGGGAATTTGTCCGGGATGAGAAAGTAAGGGATAGCCAGTGCGGGGGTCGATTATGTCTGTGAGATAAGTGCGCTCGCGCAAATTAAAAGCAACGTCACAGCCAAATCTCATAAACTTTTCCCGCAAGCGTTCTTTCTCTTTCTCTATTGTTGCCGTACTTTCTACTAATTGATATCGCGATCGCTGTAAGACAATCACCACCCAAAAAGACGGCTGATTTTTCCAATCTGGTAATATCCGTTCGCGGTTGGCACAGATATACTCACTGGGCAAATGAATAGAAATCTGAACTGCTTGTCCCGGTTTGCCAACTAAATTAATGGGACAGCCTTGCTCCGAAGTGTAAACGTTGGGGTAGTTCACTACATTTATTCGGTTTTTGCAAGTTTTGTATTTAAATCCTTGGTTTCGATGATAACTCTTAAACATTCATAAAAATCATCAATTTTACATAATATGTTATGTTTATTTGGATTCTTTATTACTAAAATGTGAATTTTTAATCGCGTTTTTATCGTTTCTTAACTTGTTCTGATAGTACTTACTTGTATTCGGAGGCAATTTCCGGATTTATGCAACGTTATATAGTTAGAGACGCAAGCTATTGTTTGCGTCTCTAATTCCCAAAATCAAAATCCTACTTGGGAAAACATCAGGCATAAAGAAAAATTGGAGTATTGCAAGTAAATTAATTCAGTTTTAAAGCATTCACAGGAACTTCATCCCAAGAATCAACCGTTCGCAATCGCGCTACCCAACCAGTTGTCTTTTGCATCTGAGTCAAATTGTCCTCAAAGGATTCGTGACACTCTTTTGCCTGAGACTCATCACAACAGGCAATACAAGCATGAATCATGCCAGACGGATCAATTTGCTCGTTTACCCAAATAGTCATAGCGTATCCTCTCAAAATCTTTTGCCAAAAAAGCAATTTGCCATTTTAGAATACTACGAGAAAGGTCAAAATCGCTTTCGATGACATCAATCATTGGTATAATGTTGATTTGGGATGGCAAATCTGGTTCATCTCGAAGGCGTATAAGGTTTCTCTCCTCGTTCATAGCGACGACGGTAAAGCAATTCTAACTGTCCACCATACTCTTGAATCATGGCGATTTGTCGCTGGTAAAGTCCCCGAAAGGTGTTAGCAAATAGCAGTGTAAAGATAGCAACTACTAATCCTGATGCGGTGGAAACTAAAGCTTCACTAATCCCACTTGTAACACCTGCTGTTTGAGTACCTCCTACATCACCGATATTTAAAGAGGCAAAAGAAGCAATTAATCCTAAGACGGTTCCCAAAAGACCTAACAAAGGTGCAAGGCTAATAATTGTGTCGAAGATGTTTTGAAATCGTTTGAGTAAAGGTATCTCGGCTTGCGCTGCTGTTTCTAATCCTAAACGGAAATCTTCTGGTGTCGCTTCTTCTAATTCTAAAGCTGCTAAAAAAATGCGAGCTAGAGGCAAGTTAGTATTTTGCTGCAATAGTGCGATCGCACTAACTACATTATTCAGACGATAAAAATTCAGCACTTCTTGCACCATCCGGCGTTGGCGGCTAACCAACATGACCCAAAACCTGATACGCTCAATAATCAGCGCTACTGCTAACACACTAAACCCCAGCAGGGGAAACATAACTACGCCACCTGCTGTAAATATATTATTAATTGCCATCAGCTATTTTTAGAAGGAATCAATGCACACCTAGAGTAACAGATTGCTTTATTGCATCTTTAATTGACCATCTTCCATATAAATGATGCGATCGGCAATATCAAGGATGCGGTTGTCATGAGTAACGAGCAAAATTGTACAGCCTTGTTCTTTGGCTAGCTTTTGCATTAATTCGACGACATCGCGTCCAGATTTTTTGTCGAGTGCAGCGGTGGGTTCGTCTGCTAAAACTATTTTAGGTTGGCTGATCAAGGCACGAGCGATCGCTACTCTTTGTTTTTGTCCACCTGATAGATTTTCTGGGTAATAATTCGCACGATTTCCTAAACCTACTGTTTCTAACATGGCAAGCGCTTTGCCATCCATATCTTGATTTAACATTTCGTCATGTAACTCTAGAGACATTCGCACATTTTCTTTAGCTGTCAAAAATGTCATCAAGTTATGTGCTTGGAATATATAGCCTATCTGCCGGCGAATTTGAGTTAACTGGTTTTTGTTTGCCTTGCACATTTCTTCTGATAATATTTTTAGGCTACCTTCTTGAGGAGAACGCAGTCCACCCATTAACGACAATAATGTGGTTTTTCCGGAACCACTTGGACCTGTCATAATTACTATGTCGCCTGGATAAATTTCTAAGTTAATGTCGAATAATGCTTGTTTGCGAACTTCTCCGCTACCAAAGTAATGGTTGAGGTTTTGGACGGAGATGACGGGTTGTGGTAAGTTTTTAAGCACAGAATTTTTCTCACGCAAAGTCGCAAAGACGCAAAGGAAGAAATTTAAAAGATATCGGCAGGATCGGCAGCTTGTAGTTTTCGCATGGCGATCGCACCTGATGCACTACACATGACTACGGTTAAAATAAATACATTGAGGGCGCGGCTGAGTGTCATTCCAATCGGTAGCAGTGTCGCTGCATAAGTCAATTGATACAGTCCGATGGATATCAAAAATCCGGGAATATACCCTAATACTGCTAACAGCAGTGCTTCTTGTAACAACACGCCGAGAAGGTAGCGATCGCTATAACCCATCGCTTTTAATGTGGCATATTCTGGTAAATGATTTGTCACGTCGGTGTAGAGTATTTGATAGACAATCACAATCCCGACGATAAAGCCGACTACTACACCAAGTCCAAAAATAAACCCAATTGTGCCTTGGCTTTCCCAGTAATATCTCTCAACTGCAATAAAGTCTTCGCGAGTCAAAACTTTGACATCGTTCGGCAGGGCGGCGGTAAGCTGCGCTTTAGCTATGTGAGGATTTATACCTGAGTTGAGTTGGATTAAACCTACGTCTATTTGATGCGGTTGACGTTCGGGAAACAACTTCAAAAATGTGGAATCGCTGGTAATAACGTTACCATCAGCACCAAAGGATGTGCCAAGGGTAAACAGTCCTGTTACTTGAATGTTTTGGTTATTCAATTCTGTTTCCATTGTCTGATGCTTTTGCAGTGCGAGAGCGATCGCACCATATTCTGGACGAGAAGCGCGATCAAATAATACGTTATTCAGAAGTTTTAACTCTGTCGCATTTTGTCTAACTTCTGGTAGCTTAAAGCTGGGGGCTTCAGGTTCTACTCCCCATATCAAAATCGCCCGATTTAAGCGAGTTTGAGCATTTTTCCACTGTCCTATAGCAATATAAATTGAACTGACTGCCTCAACATTTTCTGAAGCCAGTGTTTGATACAATCGTTCTCTAGGAAAACTTTTAGGTGAAGCTAAAGTTTGAAATTGGGGATTAATAACTACTAAATCTGCTTGTAGTAAGCTATGCGCCAAGGTAGCGCTCTCATAAAGCGAGTCTTGTAAGCCCAATTGACTAAACATTAACATGTCTGCAAAAGCGATCCCAGCCGCTGCAACCATCAGACGAGTTTTTTCTTTCATTAACTGCCGCCACGCTAGCGGAGTTTTCCGAAATAATTTGCCCAGCATATTATAATCCCAAATTTTGGTAACTTCGTATGTAGTCGGCGCTTCAGCGCTGAAATGCTAACTACAATTAATTAGTTTGCTTATATCAGACATTCGTTATAAATTAGGTAATTGAAAATTTACAATTCAATTGCTGTCTGCACCTGCAAGTTAGTAAAACCTGCAACTCGCTGACTATCTTCTCTTTGAAGGCGAATTTTTACTTCAATTACTCGGCGATCGAGGTTTTCTCCTGGTTGATTGCTGAAGACGTTTTGCCGATTTACTTGCAAGCCAATTTGAGAAACGGTGCCGCGCAGTTTACCAGAAAACGCCTGACTGGTAATTATAGCTTGCTGTCCGAGTTTAACTTTACTAATATCGGTTTGATAAACTTCTGTAACTGCAACCATGCGATTAACTTGTGCTAAATCTGCAATGCCAGCGTCATCAATTTTTTCTCCACTTCGCGTGTGAATTTTCAGAATTTTTCCTGTTATTGGTGCTTTGATGTAAGCTGCTTCTAAGTCGGTTTTGGCGTGTTTGGCAACGGAATTCGCATTATCAACTTCACTTTGCGCTGCTTGCACATCTACCGCACGAACTTCGGCAATACTATTAAATGTGGCTTTGGCTTCGCTTATTTGCTTGTCACCAGTGGCATTAATTCGGTTGAGTGTAGCTTTGGCTTCGCTGATTTGCTTGTTGCCAGTGGCGTTAATTCGGTTGAAAACGGCTTTCGCTTCACTCAATTGCTGTTTGCTAGTTTCTACACTCAAGCGCTTACTATCAAACAAAGAGCTAGAAATTGCACCTTGTTTATATAATTGTAAATAACGCTGATATTCAGCTTCGGCGTTGTTAAGTTGGGCTTTCAGTTTTCTAATTGTTGCTTGTTGGGCAATGTTGTCTCCTTGTAATTGCGCTTTTAATCTGGCTATAGTTTCAACCTGAGCAATTTTATCACCTTGCAATTGCGCCTGCAAACGTTCAACATTTGCTTGTTGCGCTTGAATTTCTCCGGTTTTTGCCCCAGCTTTCACTTGTGCGAGTTTAGATGAAGCTACATTTATCTGTTGTTGAGTTTGTTGGAAAGCGTCTTGCAAGCGATCGCGTGAATCGAGAATTGCCACAACTTGCCCTACTTTGACAGTATCACCTTCAGAAACCAATATTTTGGCAATGCGATCGCCATCCAAAGCTAGAGGTGCAGACAATTTAATTACCTCTGCTTCTGGTTCAAGTCGTGCTAACGCTGTTACTTTTTGAGGAATGCGAGGTATAGTTTCTACTTGATTAAATGCAGAATTGTCACCAAGCCCAAATTGAGAAACACTATAAAGAGCGATTCCGGTTGTAATTCCAGTTGCGGCAACTATTATACCAATCAACCAGAAACGATTTGAAGCTTTGAATAAAAGATTTGTACTCATAAATTTCCTTTTGTTCAACTAATTTTCCTCGTTCCCAAGTGGAACCTAGGAATCCACATCTTGAGGGCTGCTGCCTCCATGCTCTTAGAGGCAGAACCTCCGGAACTCATTTTTACGCCTTGCGTAGGAACGAGAAACACTCCGCTCCTTTTGTAGAGACGCGATTAATCGCGTCTCTACAACTCCTAACTATTTTCTTTCTCTAAATATGCCGTTAGCATCTTGCTCAATAAAGCGCATTGCTCTGGAATCGAAACCATTTCATTATTCAATAGCCGCTCGAAGATTAAGCCATCAATAAACAAGTATATAAACGCAGCCAACGCCGGATCTCGGATACATAAAACATCATATATTGCTTGCTGATATCGCTCATTAATACGATTAAATGCACCAATATTTTGCATTCCCTTAGCGTTTTGATGCTGACAAAAATCAACTAACAAATAAGTCCACTTAATAAAGTAATCCTCTTTTTTAACTAGGAATTTACCAATAATTTCCAGCCGTTCTTGCAATGTTTGCGTTCCTGACAACTCAGCCATCGCCATTGATACATCTTGTTGACATATTTCTTCCATCAATTGCTCAAATAAAGCTTGCTTGCTGGGAAAATAATGATACAGCGTTCCGGTGGAAACTCCTAAGCCGTCGGCAATTTGGCGCATGGTAATCGAGCCATAGCCTTTCTCGGCAAATAAATCAAAGCATTTGCTAAGTAATTCTTTGCGATATTGGTCATGATCAACAATCTTCGGCATTAATCTGAAAATATTTATATCAAACGGTCGTTATAAAATAATCTACAATGCTTTTTACAGTGTTGTCAAGGAAAGGGGAGCATCGAGATAATTTTTCTTATCAATTAGCATGTTCCATTGGACAATGCCCAAATCATCGCACATTCCGATGAAGCAGATAAATGCTGTATATTATCGCATTTTTCGGTGACAATCTGAGCTTTACACGCTGATATAAAAATTTGCCAAGACAATCTCAAGTTTTATCTTCCACTCTTCATCATTTCCTCATTTTTATCCTCTAGCTTTCGTGAGATGACAACTTACTCAAGTAAGAGGTTGGATATGAGCGGCTTATGTGTTTCAGTGGCTAAAAACTCTACTAAATTGCAGAGACTACTTTTGTATCTGCGGGTGAATAACAGCACCCAGTTAAAGATTGCTAAGATTATAAAGCAAAGTCCTGAGTTAAAAATCCTGAGAAGCCAGAGTACGCGACTTGCTTTTCAGCATTTAGGACTAATGAAAAATATTGCCTATTGGTGGTACTTTCATCTGGTTGTTTTCCCTAATAAGCCTCTGTTATTTGCAATCATCCCAGAAGCTTTACTAGCGATTCAGTCATTAGCTCAAAAGTGCCATGAAATTGCGGTTTGCCTGACAACAGGGACTCTTGAGGGGGATATCGAGAGAGAAAGGGTAACGCTACAGGGTAAGAGTAAGCAACTCGCTTCTACTTATTATCCTTACTTTACTTATGAAAATTTGCGATCGCTTTGTCGCGCTTTTGTTGCGTCGGCTTTGGCAACGCGATCGCACATTTTCAATTTTCCTCAATTTTCCGCCTGTGGCGCTTTACCAAAATTAACAATAAGCATAATGAGTTAATACTCGGCTATGACGGAGTATGACATGAAAATTTTAGTAGTGGAGGACGATCAGCGTACTGCTTCGATGGTGTCAGAAGTGCTCAGATCCCATAATTACATAGTTGATACGATCGCTGAGAGTCAAACAGCTTTGCAACTAGTGCGAGGTTTTGCATACGATCTGATCATCCTAGATATAGTTTTGCCTGGGTTGGATGGTATTAGTCTTTGTCGTCAATTGCGATCTAGCGGCTATCAAATGCCGATTCTGCTATTAACTGTCAAAGATAGCAGCACCGATAAGGTGATGGGCTTAGATGCAGGTGCAGATGATTACATGGTCAAACCCTTTGACGTGTCAGAACTAATTGCCCGCGTTCGCGCTTTATTGCGACGAGGAAGTAATATTTTGGCTCCGGTGCTGACTTGGGGAAAGCTGCAACTTGACACCAGTAGCAGCAAAGTTGTTTATGAAGGGAGGCTTTTACGACTAACAGCAACAGAATATCGTTTATTACAGCTTTTTTTGCGAAACACGCAACGTATATTTAGCCGCAGTATGATTTTAGACCGTCTTTGGTCTATTGCCGAGTATCCGGGTGAGGATGCGGTGACAACTCATATCAAAAAACTTCGCCAAAAATTAAAAGCAGCAGGAATGACTGCTGATTTAATTGAAACAATCTACGGCTTAGGATATCGGCTTTTACCTCCACCAGAACAGACTCCTACACCTCAGTCGTCATTGTCTTCTACTGATGCCGACAGGCAACAGGCTGAAA
>JBPCQW010000335.1:0-9812 GCA_050997715.1 Hassallia sp. | reverse complement strand
TCTTAGTTCCTGGTGAGACCCTTAATTATACCTCACCAAGTAATGCAAGTGGAGGAATTAATGCTTTCACAGTTCGAGCAAGCGATCGCGTTTCTCCTTCTGCACCTCAACAAGTAGGACTTAACGTCACTCAACCTCTACCTCCACCTCCACCACCTCCACCTCCTCCAACTCCACCTCCACCAGAAAACCGCATACCAACTCCTAGCCCCTGTACATTTCAATGCGATAATAATCCCCTTAAGCGGGATAATCCTGTTTCTATCACCAGCATCCCCACTGACGGTAATCGAGCGCTGCTTGATACTAATCCCACTCCGGAAGATAAGTTTACCAGTAGGGTTGCGACTCAGTTGGGTATACCGATTCCTAACCTGAAAACATTGGATGATGGTAAAGAAATTGCTCAAAAGATTGAAAAAGCTACTGGTGTGAAACCTGCGTTTATCTACATCAGTTTTGTTCCTGTAGAAATTACTCCTTTATCTGTTTCCGGTAATAAACAGTTAAATATTACAGCAGAGCAAAACAGCGAACAACTCGAATTAGTCATGGTGACAGGAACAGGAAATCCTATCCGCAAGCGGATACCCGAAGCGACAAAAGCCAAAGTTCTCAAAATAGCTGAAGAATTTCGCAACCAAATCGTTATACCCCGAAATCGTCGCACCAACGGTTATTTACCTTTCTCACAGCAACTTTATCGCTGGATAATTTCCCCATTAGAAGCAGATTTACAAGCGCAAAAAATCAACAATCTAGTTTTTCTCCCAGATGTTGGTTTACGTTCTACCCCAATGGCGGCTTTACACAATGGTAAAGGATTTTTGGTAGAAAAATACAGTATTGGCTTGATGCCGAGTCTCACCTTAACCAACACTCTCTACACCGACATCAAAAAATCTCAACTTTTAGCGATGGGAGTTTCTCAAACAACTCAAGGACAAACGCCTTTACCAGCAGTTCCCGCTGAGTTATCGACATTGGTCTTTAAACTTTGGCAGGGTAAATTATTTCTCAACAACCAAGCGACTTTAGATAATCTTAAAGCCATCCGTCGTCAACAGCCTTTTGGGATTATTCACATGGCAACCCATGCTGATTTTAACACAGGTCCTGTGAGTAATTCATATATTCAACTCTGGGAAGACAAATTACGCTTAAACCAAATTAGAAAATTAGGCTTTAACGAACCTCAAGTAGAAATGCTGGTGTTAAGTGCTTGTAGAACAGCTTTAGGGGACGAAGAGGCAGAAATTGGATTTGCTGGATTAGCAGTACTCGCAGGTGTGAAAACCAGTGTTGCGAGTTTGTGGGCAGTCAACGATGCTGGTTCTGCGGCTTTGATGACGAAATTTTACCAAAGCTTGAAAACCTCTAGAATTCGGGCAGAAGCTTTAAGAGACGCTCAAGTAGCGATGGCAAAAGGAGAGATTTACTTAAAAAACGGGCAAATACAAGGTTTAGGCAAAGTTGGGAATTTACTGTTACCCGCTGATAGTATCCAGCAACCTGATGGACCATTAAACCATCCTTATTACTGGGCAGCATTTACAATGGTTGGCAATCCTTGGTGATTTGATCTCTTCTTTGCGACTCTGCGCCTCTGCGTGAGACAAAATCTAAACCTGTTCGGTCAAAAGGTGCTAAAATATGCTTGCAAAGGTGAAAAATTTCCTCATACAGCCAGCGATTATTTCTAGTGCGATCGCTACAATCTTCCTCTTTGGAATTCAGCGGTTGGGAATACTAGAACCAATAGAATTGAAGGTTTTTGACCGGATGATGCAAATGCGTGGCAATCCTGGTTTAGATCCTCGCATATTGGTTGTGGGAGTAACTGAAAAAGATTTACAAAAGTTGCAAAAATGGCCCTTATCAGGAGAAATTCTTGATAATGTGTTTAGGAAACTAGAGCAATATCAACCCAGAGTCATAGGTTTGGATATCTTTCGCGACTTGCGAGTAGAGCCAGGTCATGATAAATTATTGCAACACTTCCAAAAGAGCGATCGCATCATTTCTGTCTGCAAACATTCTGATTCTGTTAATTATTCCACACCACCCCCAGCAGGAACACAACCAGAGCAAGTAGGATTTAGCGATGTTGTTGCAGATACAGATGATATTATTCGCAGAAATTTACTACTGCTACAACCAGAATCCACCTCAGCTTGTGCAACTCCTTATTCTCTTGGCTTACAACTTGCACTGCGCTATTTGGGAAACATTCAACCCAAATTTTCGGCAAATAAAGAACTCCATATTAATAATACCATATTTAAACCGCTACAGAATGATTCTGGAGGTTATCAGAAAGTAGATACAAATGGCTTTCAAATTCTGCTGAATTACCGTTCTGTTAACCCTGTAAAACTTGTCAGTGTTAGCCAAGTGCTGGCAAATCAAATCGATCCAGCTTTGATAAAGGATAAAATCGTCCTTATTGGCTCAACCGCACCCAGCATCAAAGATATTTTTAACACACCTTATAGCGCCAATCAGCAAGATAACCAAAAAATGCCTGGAGTTGTTATCCAAGCGCAAATGGTGAGTCAGATTCTCAGCGCTGTGGTCAACAAACAACCTTTATTTTGGTTTTTCCCTGAGTGGGGTGAAGTTGTTTGGATATGGGTATGGAGTTTAGCGGGTGGAATTATTGCATGGCGAATTGAACATCCACTGTCTTTGACGCTTGTGAGTGGATTAACTTTAACTTTGTTGTTAGGGATTAATTTTATCATATTTACCCAAGCCGGATGGATTCCGGTAGTCTCTCCAGCGCTAGGTTTGATAGTAGCGACAGTAAGTGTCGTTGCCTACAGCGCATTTTGCAACAAACGAGAGCAAGAAAAAATTGCACGACAAATTCAAGAACAAAAAAGAACCATCAAGTTATTGCAAGCGCTTTTGCAGGAGGGTGGAAACACAGATAATGATGTGACAGCAATTCCTGTATTTGAAAAAGATACTTTACTCAACCAACGCTACAAAGTTACTGAACCTCTGGGTTCTGGAGGATTTGGGAAAACTTATTTAGCGGAAGATAGTCAGCGTCCAGGTAATCCGCAATGTGTAGTTAAGCACTTACAACCCGCTCGTCAAGACCAAGAATTTTTAGATGTCGCTAGACGTTTATTTAAAACTGAAGGAGAAATTTTAGAACTTTTAGGTAAGAGCGATCGCATTCCCCAACTTTTAGCTTATTTTGAAGAAAATCAACAATTTTATTTAGTGCAACAATTTATTCCCGGACATTCTCTCACCGAAGAAATTAAATCTGGTAAATGTCTATCAGAAGCGCAAGTTGTTGATTTACTCCAAGATGTTTTGCGGGTGCTAATTTTCGTTCACAGTCATCACATAATTCATCGAGATATTAAGCCGGCTAATCTCATCAGACGACAACAAGATAATCGCTTAGTTTTAATTGATTTCGGTGCTGTCAAGCAAATTCAATCTCAGCAAATTGAAGATAATCAATCGATTGCAATTGGTACTGCTGGTTACGCACCTCCAGAACAACTATTAGGACATCCCAGACTAAATAGTGATATTTATGCTTTGGGAATGATTGGAATTGAAGCGTTAACTGGAATACCTCCAAGACAATTTCAAAGAAACCCGCATGGAGAATTAATTTTCAAAAGTAATTCACATCCCGATGCAGTAATTTGGTATAAGCTAGGTAATATTAGTGAAAAATTAGCTCCTGTCTTAGATAAGATGGTTGCTTACGACTTTATTCAAAGATATCAGTCAGCATCAGAAGTTTTAGAGAGTTTGGACAAGGTTTTATTGTCTTTATGAAGCATTACGAAACACTATAGTCAAGGTGCTTGAGCAATTTTTTCTAAACCGACTGATTTCAACAAATCTTCCCAATCAGTCTTAACTCCTAAATCGTTAGGATTGATGCGTCGTAAATCTGCTACAGTTGTTAAAGTATCTTGCCAAATTCCCGATGTTGCATATAAAGCCGCACGCTCTCTTGGCTGTGCTTTTTGTAACTGAATCGCTAAGTTAGGATCTGTCTGGATGCGTTGAATTGAACCTGTTACTTCTATATCTTTATCACGACTTTGAGTATCGCAAACTACTGAGAAACTCCAAGCGTACTCTTTACCATTTTGTAAAGATGGTAAATTTGCATTATTCGGGAAATTAACACGAACAACACCAGATTGTTTATTGGGCTTTAAGGTTGTTTTGTATAATTCCTCGTTGCTGGTATTATCTTGTAAAACAAACTCTAAAGCTTGTGCAGAGTTTTGCGGAACATAAACAAAGAAACTTGGATACGCTGCTGTCGTTAGTTGCGGATCTGTTTTTGGTGTCAGAGGAGTGAGATGTTGTCCTGTTTCCACACAAGATCCTGCGCGTGATGCTGCTGAAGAGCGCCTACCAGGACGCCCTATACTAGAGACAAAAGATAGACTTGCTTGACGCCAATTTTTAATATAACTTTCAATGTTATTTGCTGCTATGTTAGCGTATTTACCTCCAGGACGTTGCTGTAATGCTTGCTGGAAATAATTGAAAGCAGTTGGATAATTTCTTTGACTAGTTGCGGCGTAACCAAGTTGCATATACTGGTCGTAAGGAGACTGTGTTTGAGCAAGCAAAACTTTGCTAAAACTAAGATATAGCCCTAATGCTAAAAATACAGACAGATATCTTATCGAGAATATTTTTTTCATGATTCTTCCCGGATATTCATATTATATTATTTACTACAGTTAAATTAAAGTTAATTCCGCAAATAATAGGGAATAGGGAATTGGGAATAATTTTTACCCTTTTCCCTTTCCCCCTCTTCAAATTCCCATTCTTTCTTCTAAAGCGTCACGAGCGTGTTCTCGATCGTCAAAGTGGATTTTTTCGGTTCCGAGAATTTGATAGTCTTCGTGACCTTTACCCGCAAGTAATACACCGTCTCCGGGTTGTGCTTGTAAAATTGCGGTACGAATGGCAGTAGCGCGATCGCATATAACTATCGGATTGATTGTATCTGGAATTCCTGCCAAAACATCTGCTAAAATTTCTTCTGGGTCTTCCCTCCGGGGATTATCTGATGTCACTACAGCTACATCAGCTAAATCAGCGGCAATTTTACCCATTTTCGGACGTTTAGTGCGATCGCGATCACCTCCGCAACCAAACACGCAAATCATCTTTCCAGGAATAAACGGACGTGCGGCTTTGAGCAAATTTTCCAAACTATCGGGAGTGTGAGCATAATCGACAATCACGCTAATTTCTTGCTCAGAACTAATTTGCACTCGTTCCATCCGTCCGGGAACTCCGGGAAACTCAGGTATCACAGAAGCAATTAATTGCAAATCTAAACCTAAGTGTAAAACTGCACCAACTGCCGCTAAGAGATTTTCTAAATTATATTGACCAACTAAAGGCGATCGAAAAGCAATATCACCATGAGGTGTATGCATTCTACCACTCACACCATTAGGCTCATAACTCAAATCAGTCATCCACAAATCAGCCGTGGAATCGTTAACACTGTAGCTCCAAACCTTATCTGGATTTAAAGAGGCAATTAATCGCTTTCCATAAACATCATCCGCGTTAATAATCGCCCTTCCTGTGAGATAATCAGAATTGAAAAGTAGTGCCTTCGCCGCAAAATAATCCTCCATATCGGTGTGATAGTCAAGATGGTCTTGAGTGAGATTGCTAAACACACCCACCTCAAACTGACAACCCATCACCCTACCCTGCGCCAAAGCGTGAGAACTAACTTCCATCACCCCGAACTCATTCCCAGCATTTAAAGCGGACGCTAGCTGCTGCTGCAACTCTACCGCAAACGGCGTAGTATGGACAGCAGTTTGCTCAAAACCTGCCCAACGAGTGTAGAGAGTTCCCATTAAAGCCGTATTTTTATTTGCCTTGTGCAGCAAATATTCAATCAGATGGGTAGTGGTAGTTTTGCCATTCGTACCCGTCATCCCCACAAGTTTGAGTTTTTGCCCAGGATAGCCGTAAAACGCTGCCGCGATTTGGGCACAAGCCTTAGTCATATCAAGAGCAGCAATCACACACTCACTTGTGGGAGGATTTTTTTCAGCCGCTTCAGGTGAGATAATAGCAGCAATTGCACCAGATGCGATCGCGCTTTGCCAAAACTCCCCACCATCAACCCGTGTTCCTGGCATACCGATAAACAAATCTCCCACACCACAAGCGTGAGAATTCGTCTTCAAACCCTTTACCTGTGCATCCATCGCCGAATTTTCAGATAATTGTCCAATCCCCTCTACACCCGCTAATAATTCACGCAGTTTCATCTGCCGTCACCCGCTAACATTGCGCCTATTCTGCACTATTTTTCAGTTTATACAAACACCTACAAATACTTCCGGAGCATTTTCTCCAATTGTTGTACTGTAGCACGCGGCGAAGGGCGGGGTATCATCTCTTCATTTTTCTCTGCGTCCTCTGTGTCTCTGCGGTTCGTTACAAAAAGCACCGGCACCTCATACTCATATGCAGCAAACCACTCATCACGAGTCATAATATCGCGAGTTTCCAACTCAAAGTCAAGATTTTCGATTTGTTCTAGCTTTTCCTGCAACCCTTCGCATAAATGACAACCACGTTTACTATACAAAATAAGACGCATTTGACTAAAATCGAAATTTAACAACAGAACTTAGTATTGCTTATAAGAGCATATTACCTGTATTATGAACAAAGGATTGATTCATGCCGCCTGATATTGTCTTTGGAAATGCCAACACTGAAGCTGCGAAACGTTCGGGTTGGTTTTTGGGTCACTTCATTACCCCAATCGATGACCCCCGTTCCACTCACGATTTAGAAGTCAAATGGGGTATCCATAAAGCAGGAGATTGTAGAACTGAGTCGGCAAGCAATATCCATGCAACCACAATTGCCATCATCATTCAAGGGAAATTTTGCCTAAAATTCCCCGATCAAGATATTTTGCTTCAGCATGCTGGTGACTACGCTCTTTGGCGTCCAGGTATAGCCCATACTTGGGTAGCCCAAGAAGATTCTACAGTTTTAACTGTGAGATGGCCCTCGGTGTCGGGAGATAGCGTAGAAGTGTCTTAGGTTAGGGAGAGGGGACAAGGAGACAAGGAGACAAGAACTAAATTTCAGCGACCACTCGTTCCCCGGCTCAAGCCTGGGAATGCGTTCTTATTGGCTCTGCCAATGCTATAGTTGAGGCAGGCAGAGCCTCAGGAATGCGTTCCCACGCAGAGCGTAGGAACGAGCAATACTAAAGTCCGGCGATGATTTCCTGGACTCGTTGTAAACTAGTTTTATCCTGTGTTTGCGAATATATTCTCACCGCTTGCTCAAAAGCTTGCTTTGCTTCTACTTTCTTCTTTAAACTTAACAAAGCGTTACCTTTATTTTCATAAGCTTCACCATAATTAGGATTGCGCTGAATTACGCGATCGCAATCTTTAATCGCATCCTCATATCTCTTTCTCGCAAACCTGCTTAAACTCCTTTGATAATAAGCATCAAGGTAGTTTGCATCTATGTCAATCGCCTTATCATAATCTTTCGTTGCATCCTTATATTCGCCTGTTGCAGTCCGAGCCAGTCCCCGATTAAAATAGGCTTCAGCCCACTTGTTAGAATTATCAATAGCTTTGTCATAATCTTTAATAGCGTTTTGATAATCTTTCAGAGCGTAACGGGCGAAACCTCTGTTATAATAAGCGGCAGCAAATTTAGAATTAATCCTAATCGCTTGCGATGCATCTGCAATTACGGCTGCATAATCTTTTTGAATCCGGCGAATTGTCGCCCGTCCGTTGTAAGATTCGGCATAGTTAGGATTAATGCTAATCGCTTTATCAAAATCAGCTAACGCAGCTGGATAATCTTGTTGCTCAATGCGAGTCAAGCCGCGATTGTTGTATGCTTTAGCGTAGTTGGGATCAATTTCTAAGGCTTTGTTGTAATCTGCGATCGCGCTTTGGTAATCTTTCAACTGACTCTTGGCAATACCGCGACTGGCGTAAGCTTCTACATCTTTGGGGTTAAACTCAATTGCTTTGTTATACAATGCGATCGCGCCTCTATAATCAGATCGATTGTAGCGATTACTTCCCCATGTGCTAAAATCAGATCTATCAGCCTGAAAGTTATCATTAGGCAACTTATCTACATCCAAGTTAGCACCTCTTAAATCAGCATTCTGCAAAGAAGCGCCATTAAGATTAACTTGAATTAATTCTGCACCCCTCAAGTTTGCATTGCTCAGATTAGCATTCTCAAAGTTTGCATTATTCAGCTTGGCATTACTTAAGTCAGCATTCCCCAAGTTGGCAGAATTAAGATTAGCGTTTTTCAGTTCTATACTCCGCAAGTTGAAGCCATTCAAATTTGCCCCGCTGAGGTTGACACCATTAAGAGAGACATTTGTTAAGTTAATATTTCTCAGATTTACTTGACTTAAATCTACACCATTCAGGTTTACACCTGTGAGGTTGACATTATCAAGACGCACACCGCTAAGTTTAGCATTACTTAAGTTGACACCACTTAAATCAGCTTGAGTTAAATCGGTACTACTTAAATTAGCATTTCTCAAATCAGCACTATTTAAGCTTGCCGCACTTAAATCAGCACTACTCAGGTTAGCATTTTTCAATTCAGCGCGAGATAAGTTAGCGCGAGATAGTTTAGCACTAGTTAAATCAGCTTCACTCAAGTCAGCGTTACTTAAGTCAGCGCCATTTAAGTCAGCACTACTCAGGTTAGCATCATTGAGATCCGCCCGAACTAATTTTTTTCGACTCAACTTTGCTTAACTTAAGTCACATTTGCGACATTTATTCGTATCTACCAACTGTTTAACGTGTTCCGGTTTTTCTGCATAACCCGGAAGCGCTACCAGCACTGAGGTGAATACAGCGATCGCACTGAATAAGTGTCTTTTGGGAAAAATTATAGAGTACATCGAATAGTGCCTAGACGCGGAGCGGCTTGTCGATAGACCGAAGCGCTTTTTTATCTTTCCACACTTAAGTATGAATGCATCTTGGTTATGTCGCAATACATCAAGTTAAAAACTTAAGCGTCAGTATTACTGATGACTTAACAGATATATTTGTTCCTTACCGCGTCTCATCCACTCCAAAAAATTAATATTGTTAACAAATAGAAAAGCTCCACTCATCAAAGAGCAGAGCTTTATTAACTTAAATTTTCCCAAACTTTACACTCTTTAACTTAGAACATATTCATGATGGTGATGACACTAACGCTGGTCAGCATAACTAGAACACCCATCAACAAAGACTCCTTCAAAGGGTTGGAAGATTTTGAATCGTTCATAATTATTAGATTTTTTTATTTTTAAGGATTTTATAAAGATATCAGTATAAGTACATATATCAATAAAAATGAGGATAAAACTTAAACTAATGTAAACTTTCTTAGTAAATGTAATAGTTTTTGCTGAAAAATGGGCATTGGGCAATTTTCTTAAGAGGGAAAGGGGTAAAAAATAAGAAAGAAGAAATATTTCTTCCCCTGCCTCCTTGTCCCCCTTGTCCCCTACTCCTCCTCGGTAGTAATTCCCGAATTTAACCAAGACCTTATTACCGACCGGGAAATGTGCCTTGATAATGTAAAATAAATCTTAAGCAAGGTAGAAACGATTCAACTAAAAAATTATGACAACCGCTTCCAGGCAACTTACTTTTCAAACTGACAACTTTGACTTAGAGCAACTAAACAACCAATTTGAAACCGCGCATCCCAAAGACATTTTGGCATGGTCACAAGAAAATATTCCAACTGGA
>JBPCQW010000323.1:0-5417 GCA_050997715.1 Hassallia sp. | reverse complement strand
CCTTATAACAGTGAGCTTTCGACAAGTAATCGAAGTGAAGCACGGGAAGTTATGGGTCGTTTCCGTTCTTTGACACCTTCTGATCAACAAGCGATGATTAATTTCTTGAAGGAGTTGTAGACGCTCTCGAATATCTCTAAGATTGATTGTTTGTAAATTTCACTACGGGGACGTTCTTAGGAACGTCCCTTCTTTTCATATCTTCATAGGGCATTAACCAATACGGTTCAGTTAAGCTTCAAAGTCGGATAATAGTGCTTAAAAATTGCCGAAAATAAGGGTAGGAAAGACAATCTTTGGAGCGAGATTTGATATTATAGCCTTATATGGTAATTCTTCATCCGCTTTCAGATTTTCTCGACAATTATACAGTTAGTGACTCATCTCCTAGCTATTATTATCAAGGGCGTTGTGCTGATGGCGTTCTGAAACTACCCCGCACTTCATTGGTAGAGGCGATCGCACATAAATTAATGCAACATCTCGCCCAAAATGACCTATACTGTCGTGAAGGGAAGATGTATGGAATATTGTTAGTCGAACTACCTAATGGCGAACAACGAATAATAAAAGCCTTTTCCGGTCTTCTCAATGGTAACAGCATAGTTGAAGGCTGGGTTCCGCCAATTCCCGGACGTGATGAAATAGCATTAGACGAGGCTCGCACATTAGCGCAATTGTCAGCTATCAAGCAGGAAATTATAACTTTAAAGCAACTTCCCCAAAGGCAGGAATACCAAACGCTTAAAAGCGAGTTTGATACTAAGTTGCAAACTTTGAGCGATCGCCATCAAAATTATAAACAGCAACGACACGAAAAACGTCAGATACTCTGCGAAACCTTGACTGGAGAAGCTGTAATAATTGCCCTTGAACAACTCGATGAAGAAAGTCGTCAGCAGAAAATTGAGCGACGACATTTTAAACGTTTACGAGATGAAACATTGCAACCGCTTCAGCAGATAATTGAAACCGCAGATATACAGATTCGCGAACTTAAACAACAGCGCAAACAACTTTCCCGGCAACTGCAAACGCAGATGCACGCAGCGTACACCCTGGTAAATTTTCTAGGTCACTCTAAATCTTTGCAGCAATTCATACCAACAGGCTTGCCCACTGGGACGGGAGATTGTTGTGCCCCAAAGCTGTTGCATTATGCGGCAACACACAACCTCAAACCTCTAGCAATGGCTGAGTTTTGGTGGGGTGCATCTTCTGCACAAGACAAAATCCAGGGAGAATTTTACGGTGCTTGTGTGGAACGCTGTCAGCCATTAATGGGGTTTTTGTTGTCAGGATTAAGACCTAACCCCCCTACTCCCTTTCCTACTAGGGAAGGGGGAGAAATTTATCCCCTCTCCTTGCAGGAGAGGGGTAGGGGAGAGGTCTTACCGATTATTTATGAAGACGAATGGCTAATTGCAGTGAACAAACCTCCAGGACTGCTTTCTGTACCCGGTCGTTATCGCGATCGCCAAGATAGTGTTGTGAGTCGCTTGCATCATTTGTTACCTGATGGCATGGCGATCGCATCTGTGCATCGTTTGGATCAAGAAACATCTGGTATACTTTTGCTGGCACGCGATCGCTCTTCTCATCGTCAACTCAGCCAGCAGTTTCAGCAACGGCAGATTTACAAAGTTTATGAAGCCTTACTTTCCGGTTTGCTGACAATTGATCAAGGTGTAATTCAACTACCATTATCGGCAGATTTACAAAATCGTCCTTATCAGAAAGTCGATGAACGCGGTAAATTCAGCTTAACTCACTTCCGGGTAATTGCGAGGGATAAAGGCTACACTCGTGTTGAATTTATACCACAAAGCGGACGCACCCATCAACTTAGGGTTCACGCAGCCGATGTTAGAGGACTTGGGGTAACTATATTAGGCGATCGCCTTTACGGATGCGTAAACAACGCAAATCGGTTATATCTGCACGCAAGAGAACTTCGTTTTCAGCATCCGCAAACCGGAGAAACTGTGCATTTACAAACAGATACACCATTTTGATCCATCAATTCAAGCTATGGAAGAGGTGAGCGCATTGCACAGCAAACTAGATAGACATCTCACCTTTGAATACTTTAGTCTGTAGAACTTTTGTATTCAAAGTTCTAATTTATTCTTTATGCAATTTAGTAAACTAGACCAAATTTTAGGGTTAGAAATACAGCGTCGTCGTATACAGAAAGGTTGGTCTCAGGAGTACTTGGCAGAAGTAACAGGTCTGCACAGAACCTACATTAGCCAACTTGAACGAGGACTGAAAAGCCCATCTGTTAGAGTTCTTAGTCATATTACCCAGGCTCTAAGTGTAACTATGAGCGAATTTTTACAAACAGTAGAGGAATCTTTGAGTGTTGACAGACAACGAGATTGATAGGTTGAGACAAGCTATTGTAGCCACTGTTGCATCCCCAGTTATTGGGTCTATAGAAGATTATGCTTGGGAGGCGATTTTTCATTATGTCAAAGATATTCCTCTTTCAGATCCTGCGCTAGGGCGTAGCAAACTTCTCTATGACGCTGTTAACGTTGTTACTAAAACAGGTTGGTCACTGAAATCTCTCCAACTCAATAACCTTACAATTGGAAATACATTTTTATTTGTAATTCAGAGAGCAGATATTATAAAAAAGGCAGAACAGCTTGGTTTTCCAGGTCTGACTGAGCGTTCTTCACCCCAAGAACTTGGGACAGCTATCATCCAACACTGGAATGATAAAATCATAATGAGTCAGTCATTACAGGGTGTTGTAAATAGTTATGAAGGCATACTACTAAAAACCATTAGAGGTAACAAATATATTTACGCTGAATATCTACTGAATCCTCTTGACCCAACTACTTTTTTTTGGGCTTGGACAGTCGATAGAAAGACTGGGATAAATGGAGTTGGGCTACAGGGAAGTGTTGCAGGTAAAACAGAGTTAGTGTGGTACAAAAATCAGAAACAACTTTTTAAGGCTAGAACTATTCCTCTAGAAGCTGTTTGTATAAATATTGAACGAATTCGTCTTAAACCTGAGAATTATGTAAACACCATCATCGCAGCTTTACAAGAGCAGATCAATAAAGATTCTCCTAATGATGATTCTGGATAATACACTCAGCTATGGCTTTAGCCAGTAGTGGAGGTACTGATTCACCAATCTGAGAAGCCATTTCAGTATATGTTCCTAGAAAGTGAAAGTTATCTGGATAAGAATGCAATCTTGCCGCCTCACGTATTGTAATTGTTCTGTCCTGTGTAGGATGGAAAAATCTACCAGAACCAGGATGAAAAAGCCATCTGGTGATAGTTCTTGCTGGTTTGTCCCAGTACAGCCTTCCATATGCTCCACTGTAGTGCTTTTTAGGAGCTAACTCATATGGTAAGTCTCTAGCATCTTGCCCTTCCTTTAACACACGTACTCTTGCCATCTGAACAGAGCTTAAAGCACGAGCAACATGGTTAACAATTTTTGTGCTGCCATTACGTAGTATGGCTTGGTACGTGCTTTGTGCGGCAAATGGGTATCCCTCATCACCATATTTCTGTCCTGCATTTAACGGTGGCAAATCCCCAATTGCATCTCTAACCGTGACAAGAGGAGAGATGTTTGATTCCAGTAAAGTCACATGGGAACTGAGTTTTTTGGCTCTATAGTCGCTTTTAATATCACCAGAGTATGTAGGTTCGGGAAAGCGAAGTGAACGGTCTAGACTAGCCAGAAAAAAAGCTCTAGATCTTGTTTGTGGCACTCCATAATTGGCAGCATTTAATGATGCCGAAGCAACTTTATACCCTAGTAATTCAAGTTGCTCTGTAATTTCGTTTTTAACTAGACTATCATAAGCCTTCAAAATTTCAGGCACATTTTCAATGATGACATAAAGGGGTCTAAACTCTTGCACAAACTCCAAGAAAGTTCGATATAACCGATTGCGATGATCATTTAGAGAGCGATAGCCAGCCGGGATATTTCTTGAGAAGCCTTGACAAGGCGGACCACCAATCAGTGCTTTTAATTCTTCTCTCTGTAAACCTAGCCATAAACGAAGTTCTGAAGGATTAACTTTATGAATATCTTGATGAATAACTTTAGTGTTTGGATAATTGTGCCTGTAAGTAGCTAAAGCTTTTTGATTGGAATCAATTGCACATAAAGATTCAAACCCAGCTAAGTGAAATCCCGTAGTCAAGCCGCCTGCACCAGCAAATAGATCAATAATTTTTTGTGTCATTTAACGAATACTATAGTATTCACAAGATGTTGTCAACTGATTTTTTCTTTTCCTTAGAACTTACTCATAACCAGGTAACAATCAAGGAAATTTGTTGTATCCGCAATTGGTCGTTGTCCAGAAAGCTGGTTTTTTGGTATTTGTACACAAGTCTTGTTTCTCTGAGAAAGTATATCCGCATCTGTCGCTAACTGTGCCCAAGGGGTCTCTCAGTGCCCCTAGCCAAGCCAAGGAATATAAGGGCTTACTTAAGCACCTTTGGTGGTGGTGTTATACCACTTTTATTTAAACCTGCATCGATTTTCTTCAGTAATGTAAAGTCCTCTTCCGGCAGAGGATAACAACTACTAATATCAGAATACTGCTTTTCTAAAAACGAGAATGCTTGTCTAAACTGATACGGCTGTGCTTTAATCGGTGCGTCAAAATGGCAGGGGATAATTTGCTGAAAGTCCCAACTAGCAATCTTATCAGCCCAATCGATAGTTTCCTTCGGTGCGCGATTGAGAATGAGAGTCTGTAAAATTGGTGCCACAAATAAACGACCATTACCGCGTAGTGCATCAAAAGACTGCTTCCAATTTTGCTTCCATTGAAAGGGAAACAACCCGAAATAAGCTTTTTTTGAGCGTTCCGGTGCTTTGAAAGCGTTGCGAAACACTTCACTCCATGCAGGTACTTCTAGCACGGCAGGTTGAAAATATAAAGCAAATAAAGAGATACGCTGCCATCCTTTACGGCGGTTTAGCTGATTGTCGGCAACGATATCAGTTGCTTTGTCTTTAGCATGAAACAGTAAAGGATATGGATCTAATTGTACGATCGCCGGCGGTTCTTCTGGTACAGAAACAACAGAATCGGTGACAAGGAGAGTATGCGATCGCTTGTGGAAAAATGCAACTTCGGCAAACTTACCCGGTCCAAAGTAGATTGGACCGAGTATCGCATAATCAAAATCCTTCGCAAAAGGTGCTGTACTGCTGTCTTGGGGAAGTAATGAAGTGCGTTTAGAAGGCAAACCGAGCCAACTTAAAGGCAAATTTACCGGGAAACTCCATTGCTCTGGAGCCACAAATACCTGTGCATTCGCAAAGTATCTCGCAAACGGACCGACAAAAACTTTGTGTTCCAGTCCAGAAATAGTTGGCAAAATGATATACTTAACATCGCCGTGGTCTGTCACCA
>JBPCQW010000318.1:0-4239 GCA_050997715.1 Hassallia sp. | reverse complement strand
AAAAGATTACGGTTCCCAAAGCGGTACGAAAGATACTGTAAATTCCTCCTGGTATCTGCAATAGCTGTTTTTTTGTAATAATTGTAGAGACGGCTAAAGCCACAGCTCCAACCGCAGCCATAAGTTCTCCAATACCGATATGGAAACCTCCCGCACTCATCATCATTGCATTTGTCGGGGGTTGAAGGGTGATAGTTAAAGTAACGCCAACAAATGAAGCGATCGCTCCCACAACTTCCCAAAGATTCACTCGTTCTTTCAACAACCAAACAGATAAAGCTAAAGTCAAAGGTGGTTCTAAACGTCCAACCAAAACGACATTGTTAACTTGAGTTAACGCTAATGCCTGAAAAATTAAACCAGGGGCAATCGCTCCAGATAGAATTGCTACTATCGTCAGATAAAACCAATTAGAAGTAGAAAGTTGCTTTAAAGCTGCTTTGTTCCATTCTCGCCAATAAATTGTTATGAGAAGTATCAAAGCGCAGAGATTTCCGACGAACAAAACATTACAAAGAGAAATTGGATTGCTACCCCCGATAAAGTTTTGGGCACCAATTTGTGTTATCTTCCGCGTCACTGCGCTAGATGCCCCAAAAATCAAAATGGCTAGCCAGAGATAGGTTTGTCCCCCAATTCTCAAGCTTTGACGATGGGAGCTTCTCAGTTTGGTCATAATAACATCACTGTAATGAAAGCACCATTAACAATACTATACTTTGGTGATGAAATCAGGCTGAATTGGATCTGAAAAAATCCTTAAAATAAATAGCGATCGCCACTTTTTAAATATTAATTATCCCGTAAAGCATACCCCACACCACGTACAGTATGAATCAAGCGTTTTTCGTTCTTTTCTTCGAGTTTGAGGCGCAAATAACGAATGTAAACTTCGATAATATTAGAATCACCCATAAAGTCATAACCCCAAACTTTCTCTAGAATTTGGTCTCTCGTAAACACTTGACGGGGATGAGAAAGAAGATATTCTAACAAGTCAAATTCTTTTGCTGTAAGTTCAATTGCTCGTTTATTTCTAAATACTTCACGAGTGCGGCGATTTAAACTTAAGTCTTCAAATTGTAACAAATCTTCATCTGTTTCTTGAGTGCGACGTAAATGTGCGCGAATTCTGGCTAGTAATTCTTCAATACTAAAGGGTTTAACTACATAATCATCGGCGCCTGCATCCAAACCCGCAACGCGATCGCTTACTTCATCTTTAGCTGTCAACAAAATCACTGGTATTGAGTTACCCGTGGCACGCAAACGACGACAGATTTCTAATCCTGTTAACCCTGGTAGCATCCAATCTAAAATCGCTAAATCTGGTGATGATTCTCGCGCTAATGTTAAACCTGTTACCCCATCATGCGCCACACTGACAGTGTAACCTTCGCTACTCAGTTCCAATTCGACAAATCGCGCTAATTTTACTTCATCTTCAACCAAAAGGATATGTGCTGTCATATTTTTACTCTTAAAGCAAGTAGAGGAAATTTGTAAAGCAGCAAACTAAAGCACGCTTAACGCATTATGCCTCAAGCGTACAAAGAGCGATCGCGATCAATCTCCGTTTCTTCATCGACAGATGTTTTTGGAGATTTTCCGGCAATAACTTTACGGATTTCGTCTAGTTACTAGTTGGTGGATAATTGTAATCAACCAGGAAAATATTACCGAAGATGACCAAGAGGTGATTATGAATTTATCACAAGCTTATTTAGAATGGCGGGAAGCTACACTACAACAAGGACAGCAAGATGAACGTCGTCAAGTAGTAGAAAACTTGTTGAACGTCCGGTTTGGTTCGCTGGATGCAGACTTGGAGCGAGTAATTCAACCATTATTGCAGTTACCCCCGCAAGAGTATAGCCGCTTCTTACTCGAATTATCCCGTGAGGAGTTGTTGAGGAGATTTGGTAGCATTTAAGCAAAATAACTGGGATTATGTTACCAAGCGATCGCTATGAAGAAAAAGGCTGATGTTTTGTTTAGAAAGTTATTATCAATTTCTCAGCTAAAAACAAGATTTAATTTTCCTTCCAATGTAAAGAAATGTTTAAAATTGTAAATTTTTATAAAATTAATGTATACAGATATCAGTGCTATCTACTAAAATCTACATACAAAATTATGCAAAGTCACAACGACACTACGAATCATTCAAAATTATTGGTTCTCAACTTACTTTGCGCTCACCATACAATAAGCATCAATGAGCAAGAAGAGTGAAGATAAAATTTCGTTTGACAAACAGCAATGGCAGCATGAGCAAAAGGCAATGGCACTTTTGTCTTCTTTGAACTACAGAACTGGTGAACTAAGTAGTTATTTGCACAATATTGCCTGCGGAATCAGCGACCTAATTAAAGTAGATTGGACAGTGGTAACGCTCTGCCAGAAAGGTTTTGAGAAGGTACTAGCAAGCAGTATTGATATGGGTGACGGTGAGCATGTTTATTCACTACATGGTTCGCTAACTGGCACTGTTATAGAAATGGGTCAGTTATTAACAGTAGAAGATGCTCTTAAATATCCAGATTATGGAGAAATTCCCGAAGGTTATTGTTCATATTTAGGAATACCGTTACGAACTGCCCAAGGTGAAATTATTGGTACTATCTGCGCTTTTCATCAGCAGCCACGGGAGTTTACAAAAGAAGAAATTCAAATTGCCGAACTGTTTGCCGATCGCGCAGCTACAGCAATAGACCATTATCATCTTTACCAGCAACAATGCCTATTTAATCAAGTTCTAGAGGCAAAGGTAGAACAACGTACCCAAGAATTGCGGGTAGCGCAAGCCAAGTTAGTGGAACAAGAACGGCTGGCAGCAATTGGTGAATTTGCTGCCATAATTGTACATGAGATTCGTAATCCCCTCACTACCACGATTATGGGATTAAAGTATTCTCAAAAACACCTTTTGAGTGAAGCTGCTCAAGAGCGATTATCGTTAGCGCTGAGTGAAGCTAGTCGTCTAGAACGATTGTTAAGTGAAATTTTGCTTTATGCTAAACCCCAGATATTGCAATTGTGTGAATTGGATGCAAATGAATTTATCAATGAGTTGCTAGTAACTCTTTGCGAAATGCCAGAAGCATTATCACGACAAATCCAATTTATTCCGGCTTCCAAAGCAGTGAAATTTCTGGGGGATAAGGATAAAATGAAACAAGTTTTTATTAACATTGTTCGCAATGCTTGCGAGGCTGTCTCACCAGGAGATGTCGTTAAATGCGAAGTAGATTATTCCGGCTTTGGTCAAGTCTGCATTCATGTCTGCAATGGAGGCGAGCCAATTCCCCCAGAAATTCTATCATTGCTCACTCAGCCGTTTTTCTCTACAAAATCTAGTGGTACTGGTTTAGGACTTGCTATTACTAAACGCATTGTTAATGCTCATGGTGGGGAATTATTGATTCAGTCTGAGGTGGTAGGTGCTACGAGGGTGAGTGTAAAATTGCCTGTTGTTAGTCAATAATTTTTTTGAAGAAATATATTTTTATTTCACGCAGAGGCGCAGAGGCGCAGAGAAAGAGTTTAAGATTAAGACTTTTGTAAGAAGTCTAGTAGTTTGCAACGTCTCTTTATAGAAATACGTAAGTCCTAAAGTCGCTTTTTTTCAGCAGAAAATTTAAAATAATTATATGATTAACCCCCGTCAACTAGCTTTTATCGCCTTGCGAGAGGTTCACAAGGGGGCTTATGCTGATGTTGCCCTCGATAGAGTGTTGCAAAAAGTTAAATTGAGCGATGCCTGCGGCGGGCTTCTCTACGAGACGCTGCGCGAACGCCAACGCGAATCTTGTGAAGAATTAAGCGATCGCCGTTTGGTGACAGACTTAGTTTATGGCTGCACCAGAAGGCAACGCACTCTTGATGCTCTCATCGACCAACTCGGCAAAAAGAAATCTCACCAACAACCTGCATACCTTCGCACCATTTTACATCTAGGTTTATATCAACTGCGCTATCTAGAGCGAATTCCCCCATCAGCTGCTGTTAATACCACTGTCGAACTGGCTAAAGAAAACGGCTTTTCTGGACTGACGGGTTTTGTTAATGGTCTGTTGCGAGAGTATATCAGAAGAGGAGAGGGGGAGAGAGGGGGACAAGGGGGACAAGGGGGACAAGGGGGACAAGGGGACAAGGGGACAAGGGGACAAGGGGACAAAAAGAATAATTCTTCTTTCCCCCCATCCCCCCCTCTCCCCATCCCCCCCTCTCCCCATC
>JBPCQW010000298.1:0-19078 GCA_050997715.1 Hassallia sp. | reverse complement strand
CGGCGAGTTCCTTCATTTTTCCCAAGCCGAAGCCAAATCCCTGTCCTTTTTCTGCCATAACTGATTGTCCGCGTGTGCGTTGAATAACAAATCAAATTCAATTATAGATGCGAGGAAGCAGTTGCCTCTTTTTTTTACCTAGAGTTAGGGGCATTGGTAATAGGGAATAATTTTTTCCTAATCCCCAGTCCCCATTCCCCATTTTCTTCAAACAGGTTGAAAATCGCCGATCATTTTCACTTCTGGCTCTAACAAAATCGACCACTGGTCTTGTACGCGTTGCTGGATGTGGCGAATTAGACCAAAGATATCGTTAGCTTTTGCCCCGCCACGATTGACGATAAAATTAGCATGGAGCTGTGCTACTTGCGCTCCGCCGATTTGATAGCCTTTAAGACCGGTTTGTTCAATTAACCAGCCTGCGCTATGAGGTTTGGGATTGCGGAATACGCTACCACAGCTGGGAAAGTTGTAGGGTTGAGTGGTTAGACGATGTTGTTTGTGTTGTTTTGTTGCGGCTACAACTAAAGCCGGATCTGCCCCTGGCTTGAGTTGGAAGGTGGCTTGGGTGACTATGCGATCGCTTCCTTGTAATAATGAAGTCCGATAGGCGTAAGCCAACTTATCAGGGGTGAGAATTTCTAATGTGCCATCAGGTGAAAGCACTTCGGCGCTGACTAACATCTGTGCGACACAGCTACTGTGTGCCCCAGCATTCATCACAACTGCACCGCCGACGGTTCCGGGGATGCCAACCGCCCATTCTAATCCTTCCCAACCCAAATCTGCTGCTTGCCAAGCCAAGCTGGGGATTGATTCTCCTGCCGCAACTGTTAATTGACCTGTTTGGGGGTCAAAGTGGCTGTGGCGCAGATGACGAGTAGCGATAACTAAACCGGATATACCGCGATCGCTTACCAACAAGTTAGAGCCTGCGCCGAGTATTGTTACTCCTAAATCATGTTCTTTTGCGTACTTAACACTTGCTTCCAATGCTGCTAAGTTTCGCGGAGCTGCATACCATTCGGCTGGTCCACCAACTCTGTAGGAAGTAACCGCTGCGAGGGAAGCCTGAGACTTGATTGCAAAATCGCTACCGATTATGTAAATTTTCTTGCTTTCAATAGAATTAAGTGTTTCTGGCTTACTTGTCGCTAAGGTAGAAACTTTGCAGACGTTTTCAGCTGCCTGGGAAATTGTCATATAACTTAAATTGGTGATTTTTTTACATTTATATGCCGTATAGATACGGCAAAAAGGTGAAGCAACGAAACTCTCGCTAGACAGACACAATCTGTGTCAGCTTTTAGGATCTAGCTTTAGCTGGTTCGCAAAGAGTTGTAATTACTTCGGGTATCACCATGTTCAAGTTCCCGGCGCCTAAAAACAAAGCCAAGTCTCCAGGACGCAGCTTAGAAATTAAGTACTCACGTACTGAGGATAAAGTCGGTTGATAAGTCACCTGAGGCTGGTGAGTAGCAATTTTTGCCACCAGTTGTTCACCACTGACTTGTCCTAAATCTGGTTCACCTGCACTGTAAATGTCAGTGATTACCACCAAATCAGCATGAGTAAAGGATTCGGCAAATTCTTCTAAAAACGTGAGTGTGCGGCTGTAACGATGTGGTTGAAAGATCGCAACTACTCTTTGTCCGGGTTTTGCTTGGAGACGTGCAGCGGCAAGAGTGACGCGAATTTCACTGGGGTGATGGGCATAGTCGTCAATAAAGGTAATACCATTGACTTCACCCCGCAATTCAAAGCGGCGTTTTGCACCTTCAAAAGTGGCAAGAGATGAAGCAATTAAGCCAAATTCTAAACCTAAGACTCGACCAACAGCGACTGCGGCTAAGGAGTTGCTGAGGTTGTGACGACCCAGCAAAGGCAAGTTTAATAAGCCCAACGCTTTGCCTCGTTCCCAAACTAAAGCCGTGGTGCCATCGGCGCGATATTCTATATTGGTGACAGTGTAATCAGCTTCGGTGTCTGAGTGTAAGCTGTAGCTGATAGTTGGTTTGAGGCGATCGCTTACTGTTTCACAATCAATACTACCAATCAATACTTTGCAACTATGAGCAAATGTCTGGAAAGTTTCCACCACTTGCTCTAATGTGTCGTAGTGGTCGGGATGATCTAATTCAATATTGGTGATGATACCAATTTCTGGGGCATGTTTCACCAAAGAACCATCTGATTCATCTGCCTCAGCTACTAAATACTTACTTTCTCCCAATCGGGCATTGCCAGACCAAGCTTTTACTTCGCCACCTATCAGAATCGTTGGGTCTAAACCAGCTTGCAGTAGCATATAACCAATCATGCTACTAGTAGTAGTTTTACCATGCGTTCCGGCTACTGCGATACTGTAATATTCGGCAATTAGTGCGGCTAGTACATCAGACCTATGAAATATTGGGCAACCTAATTCTAGCGCTGCTTTATATTCTAAATTATTTGTATTAATTGCTGTTGAACAAATGACTTGGGGCAGTATTCCTTTACTTACAGTAGGCGGTTTTTCTAAGGAGTTTAAAACTACTGGATTATTCTCAGTAATAACCTCACTTTGAGGGCGAAAAAAGGCGAGATTGCTTGCTTCTTGTGTACCAAATATATGAGAGCCGATACCTTCCAACTTTTGTGTAATGTGGTTTGGACGAAGATCCGAACCTGACACTGGCAAATGGCGTTTTGTCAGAACGTATGCCAGAGCAGACATACCTATACCGCCAATACCAATAAAGTGAAATGGTCTACCACTAAAGTCTACAGAATTGCTCATTGTTTAATCCTTTTACACCACACCACACCAATATTCACAAATGACACGCGTATCATAACAGGAATTTGATTTTTACCGTTACAGATCATGCATCATTTTCTATCTGATGATTTAGTTGCTATCAAATGCTAAACATCTGCATGTTCAGAAAGATTTTACCTTGGCAAGCGATTTTTTCTTTTTCTGAACTGTTTTTATGTTTATTCTGAAAATTTCCGCCGCATCGGGAAATAAATGACTGTAATTTCAAATACATTTTTTGTGTTCCTTACTGGAATTATTGCTCAATAGTACATTGGGATGCGAAACTGCTTTTAAACTGAAATAAAACTCACACTCAGCAGATGCGGTCTATTGCAATTTTCGGCGGCACTTTTGATCCTGTTCATTGGGGACACTTGATTTTAGCCGAGACTGCTTTGCATCAAGTACCCTTAGAATACGTAATTTGGGTGCCATCGTTAAATCCTCCTCATAAACAACCGACTTCCTTTGAGCATCGAGTAGAAATGCTCCAACTAGCAATTAAAGATAACCCCTCGTTTACTATTTCATTGGTTGAGGTGAATCGATCCGGAACTTCCTATGCGATTGATACCTTACTTGAGTTATCTACTTTTTACCCTAATACTCACTGGTACTGGATTCTAGGCTTGGATGCCATGCTTACTTTGCCCCGTTGGTATCGTGGACGAGAACTAGTACAAATGTGTGATTTATTGGTCGCACCCCGACTAGTCGGTGGTGAGAATATAGCTCAAACCGAGTTAATCTGCAACCAAGTAGACGAAGAACTGCAAAAACAATCCTATACCATTAACTGGCAATTATTGCATATACCTTTAGTGGGACTTTCGTCAAGCCTAATTCGACAGAAGTGCAGCGATGGCTCCGCCAACGCCAAGGGCGATCGCCAGTCAATTCGTTATTTAGTCCCGGAATCGGTAAGATTGTACATCGCCGCCCAAAACCTCTACTTCCATAAATCTAAATAAAATATGTATTTTTTTGTTGCTCTAGCACTTTATAGTTATAAATACCACCCCTGTTTGCTGTATGATCATTTTTCAACGATATTAATGTATAGGCATAAATACAGAGGGGCAAGACGCTGTGATTAGAGTTGCAATCAACGGTTTCGGGCGCATTGGACGTAACTTTATGCGCTGCTGGGTGGGTAGAGAACATAGCAACATTGAGGTGGTTGCTGTTAACGACACCTCAGACCCTAGAACCAACGCGCACCTGCTCAGGTATGACACCATGCTAGGGACGTTAAGGAATGCTGACATTTCAGCCGATGATAACTCTATCATCATTAACGGGAAAACTGTTAAGTGCGTATCCGATCGCAATCCAGAAAACTTGCCCTGGAGAGACTGGCAAATAGACCTAATTATTGAAGCAACAGGTGTATTTACCAGCAAAGAAGGGGCAATGAAGCATGTAAATGCAGGTGCCAAGAAGGTTCTGATCACCGCCCCAGGCAAAAACGAAGATGGTACGTTTGTAGTTGGCGTAAATCATCACGACTACGACCACAACAAACATAACATCATCAGTAATGCCAGCTGTACTACCAACTGTTTAGCTCCGATTGCCAAGGTGTTGCACGAGAAATTCAACATCATCAAAGGCACAATGACCACTACTCACAGTTACACCGGCGACCAACGTCTGTTAGACGCTAGCCACCGAGATCTGCGACGTGCTCGTGCTGCGGCAATGAACATTGTACCCACCTCCACCGGTGCGGCAAAAGCAGTAGCGTTGGTACTACCAGACCTTAAAGGCAAGCTGAATGGTGTGGCATTGCGCGTACCCACCCCGAACGTTTCGATGGTGGATTTCGTCGTTAACGTCGAGAAACGTACCATTACTGAAGAAGTCAACCAAGCCCTGAAAGATGCTTCTGAAGGTCCAATGAAAGGCATTTTGGACTATTGCGACCTACCCTTGGTATCATCCGATCATCAAGGTAATCCAGCTTCTTCGATTGTCGATGCTAGCTTGACAATGGTCATGGGCAACGACATGGTGAAGGTTATGGCGTGGTATGACAATGAGTGGGGTTACAGCCAGCGAGTCTTGGATTTGGCAGAGCTAGTAGCCGAGAAGTGGACTAATTAGAGAATTTTAGATTTTAGATTTTGCGGAAAGTCCTCGCTGTGGTTTCCGAGAAGCTTTGATCGGATGAAACCTGCGATCAAAGCTTCTCCTGTCGGAGACGCTGCGCGAAAGGTGTCCGATCAGAACTTTACAAGACGGATGCGTGGATTTTAGGTTTAATCCAAAATCTAAAATCCAAAATGTTGAAACCCTCGACCATGACTGAGAACTTGGTCGGGGTTTTTTGCGTTTTGGTCGTGTAAGAGGACTTTGGAGCCAGATGTAATTGTTCCCACGATCGCTGCACCGTTACCAAGTTGTTGAACTAATGCATCAGCTAGTAATGACGGCAAGCACAGCACTAATTCAAAGTCTTCGCCACCGTAAAGAGCGTATAAGAGCGCTTGCTCGTTTGTCAGCCAGGAGTTGAAAGCATCTGGTAAAGGAATTTGTCTAGATTCTAGAACAGCACCAACACCACTAGCGCGACAAATTTGCAAAACAGCATCCGCTAAACCGTCGCTGCTGTCCATACCGGCGAGGGGGAGAGGGGGGGATGGGGAGAGGGGGGGAGTAGGGGCAGGGTTTTCTTGCCCATAGAGGAATGGGGCGGATAAAATTTCCCAGAGGATGGGTAAGACATCTAAACGGGGTTGTGGGCGCTGGTGTGCGCGGATTAGAGCCGTATTATCGCCTAAAGTGAGGTTTTGCCCCAATGCTGGATGTAACAGCAGTTCCAAGCCAGCGCGGGAGGCTCCATGAACGCCTGTGACTACGATCGCATCCCCAACTTTTGCTTGATTGCGGCGGATAATTTGATGGGGATGAGCTTGACCAAAAGCAGTGATTGATATACTTGTGACAGGCGATCGCACTACATCACCGCCCACAATTGAGGTATTGTATTTTTGCAGGCATTGTGTTATGCCCTGGTACAATTCCTCAACCCAACTGACGCTGACTTCACCCCTGAGTCCCAAACCAACAGTTATTCCTAGTGGAGAAGCGCCCATTGCCGCCAAATCTGATAAATTAGCAGCAGCAGCTCGCCAACCTGCATCTTCAGCAGAAGTGGTAATCTCGCTAAAATGCACCCCGTCAACCAGCACGTCAGTTGTCACCACCAAAGATTGCCCCGGTTTTGTCACCAGCACCGCTGCATCATCCCCGATAATCTCCGGTGGACAAAAGCGCTGCAATCTTTCTAAAAGACCTTGTTCACCAATATCTCGAACTTGCATAGCGATTTTATATTTTATATTTTGGATTTTGGATTTCAGTAGGACTTACGCACGGACTACGTATTTTTGTCATTGCGACATCACAGAAGCAATCTCAAAGTCTTGTTTTCTCGCGATTGAGTGCGTAAATCCTATTCAGATTCAATCCAAAATCCAAAATCCAAAATCGATTATGCTGTTTTCGGCTCGACTAAATTTTCTGTGCCTTGGGTGACTTTTGCCGATTCGATTTTGTCACCTGCCTTAAGTTTATCTAAAACTTCTCTCCCCTCGGTGAGGTAACCAAAAACGGAGTACCGACCATCTAACAGGTTGCGTCCAGCTGGGGTGAGTTCTGGTTCAAACAAAAAGAAGAAAAATTGCGAAGAACCACCATTAACTTCACTTTCCGGACGAGCCATTGCTAACGCACCAAAGGCAGAAAAAGGCAGAACTGGCATATCAGTATAACGTCCAGCTTCTTCTAGTGTAATCCCGTAGGTCGGTTGTTTATCGCCTTCAGCAAGAATTTCTAAGGGAATAGCGCGGTATTTTTTTGTTTTTGGGTCAATAAAACCAACTTCCTTACCTGCGGGATCTCCGGTTTGCAAAACGTAAGATTCTTCAGAGCGGGTAAATTCTAAGCCGTTATAAAACCCTCTTTGCACCAAATCAACAAAGTTACCGGCGGTGACAGGGGCGCTGTAGCCATCCACAACCATAGTAAGATTGCCTTTGGTGGTTTTCATTTCTACGGTGGCACGACCTTTGAGTTGAGGGAGGTTGCTGTACTCCGCAGGCACTTCAAAGGGGTATTTCTTCACCATTGACTCTTCTAACAAAGTAACGAGTTTTAGCAGCTTGGCTCGTTCAGAGCGAAGTTTTTCTTTATCTTTGGTTTTTACGACTTCATCCAGGGAAGTCACACCAGATTTTAACTCAGCAATCCAAGCTTCAGCTTGGGGCTGGCGTTCTTGGGGGACACTTGCTAGGATTTTGGAGGGATTATTGAGAATTCGCGATGCTTTGCTGATATCTGTGGAAATAGCCCCCCAGCGGCGATTTGCTCGCAGTTGGGCGGCAATGTCTTCTAAAGACCCTTGCAGTTGCCGCACAGCTTTATTATCTATGGGCAGGGAGTAGCGTAACAAAGCGTTGCCATCGGTGATTGCATTTCCAGCTGGTAGCGCGGCTCTACTGATGGGAGTCCACCCAGCTGTACTTATGCCTAAACTTATTGTCACCAACAACACTGCAATTAGGCTTTTTTTCAGCCAGGATTTTAATAAGTTGAACATAGCATGGCTCAAATGCAACATCTAAATTTTTGACTTTTTGCGTAACCCATGAATAATCTTCCCACAGTCTAGGGGACTAGGGACTAGGGACTGGGGACTAGGGACTGGCGGAAAATATTTCTTGTTTCTTACCCTTTACCCTTTCCCACTCCTCAAATTGCCCAATTCTCAATTCTCAATGACAAAATGACTAATCTCCCCGCTGGAGGGGTACAATAAATGCCGATTGTCTTCCAAAGAGTAAAAGCTTCATGATCTCCAGTAACGACTTTCGACCCGGTGTTTCAATTGTTTTAGATGGGTCTGTATGGCGGGTGATAGAATTCCTGCACGTTAAGCCAGGTAAAGGTTCTGCCTTTGTGCGAACAAAGCTGAAAAATGTCCAGAGTGGGAGTGTGGTAGAAAAAACCTTCCGAGCCGGGGAAAGTGTGCCGCAGGCTAATCTAGAAAAAAGTACGATGCAACATACCTATAAAGAAGGCGATGAGTTTGTCTTTATGGATATGGAAACTTATGAAGAAGGCAGATTGAGCGCTAAACAAATTGGCGATCGCGTAAAATACCTCAAAGAAGGTATGGAAGCTGAAGTCATCCGCTGGGGCGATCAGGTGCTAGGTGTAGAATTGCCTAAGTCTGTGGTTTTGGAAATTGTCCAAACAGATCCAGGTGTCAAAGGTGACACAGCCACAGGTGGATCAAAACCAGCAACTCTCGAAACTGGGGCAACTATAATGGTTCCTTTGTTTATTGCTCAAGGAGAACGCATCCGAATTGATACTCAGGAAGATAAGTATATCAGCAGGGAATAATTTCTATCTCACCTGTTTTATCTCACCTGAAAATTTCCCTCTCAAATCGGGATGCTCGCTTTTTGCCACGAAAAACATTTCATACGGATAGGTTGAGGTAAAAAAAACTGTGCCATTCGACTTTAATGAAATCCGCCAATTGCTGGTAACTATTGCACAAACAGATATTGCAGAAGTAACCCTCAAAAGTAACGATTTTGAATTAACGGTACGTAGAGGGGTTAATGTCAGCAATCAAGGGCAGGTGAGCGGTGCAGCTGGATCGGGATTGACAACGGCACCAACTGCACCCCAAGTGGGATTTACTCCGATAATGGAGGTTGTCACAAGTCGCGTTACAGAAAATGCCGTGACTGGGGTGTCGTTGTCAGCACAAAACTCGACACTTGACCAGCGATTAGTAGAAGTGCCTTCCCCAATGGTGGGAACATTTTATCGCGCTCCAGCTCCAGGTGAATCGTCTTTTGTGGAAGTGGGCGATCGCGTCAAGAGCGGTCAAACTGTCTGTATTATCGAAGCAATGAAGTTGATGAATGAGATCGAAGCCGAAATATCTGGACAAGTGATGGAAATTCTAGTGCAAAATGGCGAATCGGTCGAATATGGTCAACCTTTGATGAGAATTAACCCTGATTAAGTACTAATCTATATATGAAATGAGTAATTGTTGATATTTTCTGTCCTTGCGGGTTAAACAGTAATGAAACAAGTGTTGCCTATACCCCCTGAAGTGGTGCAACAAGTAGCCGAATACTTCAGCCTGTTGAGTGAACCGATGCGCTTGCGGCTGTTGCACCTACTACGGGATGATGAAAAATGCGTGCAAGAGTTGGTAGAGGCAACACAAACTTCTCAGGCAAATGTGTCAAAACATCTGAAGGTAATGTGGCAAGCGGGAATTCTTAGCCGTCGCAGTGAAGGAACTTGCGCTTATTACCGCGTGGAAGACCAAATGATTTTTGATTTGTGCAATCGGGTTTGCGATCGCCTTGCCACTAGGCTAGAAAAGCAAGCCCATAGTTTTCGGATTTTGAACAGCAAGTTGTAAGTCAAGAGTCAATAGTCAATAGTCATTAGTCCACAATCGAATACTGACTCCTGACTCCTGACTCCCGACTCCCGACTTCTGACTAAAGCGAATAGTCTTTCTTAAAGCTTTCGCGAGTTAGTGGCTGTTCTACTTCCAAACCTTCACCGCCTAAAGTTTCTAATTTTTTGCCGTTCACATCAATGTATACTTTGGCGGTGGGATTCAAAGTGGTAGCGGTGTAGACAACTTGTCCCACCCGACCAATCATTGAAGTACTACCACCTCCACTAGTAAATTCATTCGATAAATTAACGTGGATCTCATCATTTTGCACCTTTAAACTTTCTAGTTTTGTTCCTTTGGGGATGGTGGTAGAACCTGTTCCTTCACTTGGTCCTGCTAACAAACTTTGGAAAACCGCTTCTAAAACTTGGTCGGGCTTATTACCAGATGCTTTACCTTGAACTTGAACTGGCTGGGGAACAAATTCAAAGTTTTTACCGTTGTCTCTCAACCAATAAATATTAGTTGCTCGTTCAACAGGCTGTCGTGATGTAGTATTCCCGGAATCTGGTAAGCTTGTAGCTCCTGGAGTTGGCATTCCAGGGTGATTTGCATTCCAAGTAACCCAAGCTACACCACCACTAACGGCTATAACTGCGGCTGAGACAGCTGCAATTACACCTGAAGAAATACGTTTAGATCCTTGTTGGTCTTTCATGCTTAAAAGCTTCCTGAGAGCTAAGATAATATTTATGTGAGCCAGCGCGGTCTTCTTCCAAAGGGAGAGGCTAACGCCAAGGGGGTCTCCCCCAGCGAAGCCGCGATAGCGAAGCGGTAGCGAGTCTTCTCCCAACGGGAGACGCTCCGCGAATGAGCAGCGTCTCCCGTTGGGTGAGTAGAAGCCTGGGTAACGACGATACTTAGAAGCGGGGAGTTTCCAATCTTCGCTTAGGATGGGTCTATCCTTACAAATGCTGCCATCTCTAATTCTCCTTGCGTTATCTTCAATTTTAGGATTCGCGCTTGCAGTTTGCCACCTTCTAGGTTATGTAAATCTAATCGTTTGTTGATGTTATTTAGGATTAGATTAATAAGTTTTGGTGGAACTTCTACTTTATCCACTTGTGCGAATTAAACTACGCGGTTTTATTTCAATGCGATCGCTTTCTAATTTTAAAACTGCAATCCGGATATTTTGCCTTTTCAATTTTTTGGGAGATAAGGATTTTTAACGCTGAGGTACGCTGAGTGTTTCTCTGCGAACCTCTGCGTAAGCCTTTGTGTCCCTCTGCGTTTATTTTTTAACTTCTATTGCTTGCGAAATCCACTGTTTAAGGGTTGTCACGACTTCTTCGATGGGGATTTCTTGAGATTGGCGAGTTTGGCGTTCGACTAGTTCGACTTTGTTGTTTGCGATCGCTCTTCCTGTTACAATCCTATAGGGGATGCCTATTAAATCGGCGTCTTTGAATTTAACGCCTGCACGCTCATCGCGGTCATCGAGTAAGGTTTCTACTCCCGCTTCATTGAGTTCTCTGTAAAGTTTTTCACCAATTTGGACTTGTTGAGCGTCTTTTATATTAGGGATTGTGACTATGGCGTGATAAGGTGCGATCGCTACAGGAAAGATTATCCCGTCTTTATCATAAGATTGCTCGACAGCGGATTGAGCTAATCGAGAGACACCAAAACCATAACAACCCATGTATAAAGGCTTTTCTTCACCTTGTTCGTTGGTGTAATTTGCTCCCAGGATTTGGGAATATTTTGTTCCGAGTTGGAAAATATGCCCTACCTCGATTCCCCGCGCTGTCTGTAGAGTTTGTTCGGGGTTGTGCATTGCGCGATCGCCTGGTTTTGCCTTACGTATATCTACTAATAATTCCGGTTGCTTAATTTGCTCTCCCCAATTTGCCCCGACTACGTGATAGCCTGATTCATTCGCACCTGTGACAAAGTTCTTTAAATCGACTGCGGTTTTATCTACCAACCGGATAAACTTCGGTGAAACATCTTTGGTAGACTTAATATAATCATCGGCGATATCAGGGGCAATGTAACCCAAAGGAAGAGATTTTGCCGCCCATTTTTGCTGCGCTTCTGCATCTGGTACGCTTAAACCGATAATAGTTTTAGCGCCGTACTGTGAAGCTAGTTTTGTTAACTCATTCTGCAACTTGATTTGGTTAACTTCTTGATCCCCGCGAATGCTCACCAATACTAATACTGTCATTCCATTATCGTAAACTGTCTGATAAAGAACGTTTTTGACAACTTGGGTGGGAGAACATTTCAGGAATTGGCAAAGTGTCTCAATTGTCTCTGTACCTGGTGTTTCGCGTTTCTCGAAGGTGTTATGTGAAGGTTCAGCATCAGCGGCTAAAGAAACAGCCTTTTCGACGTTAGCCGCGTATTTACCATCTTCAGTATAGAGAACTTCATCTTCCCCAGCTGCCGCCAGCACCATAAATTCTGTAGAATCAGAATCACCAATTGCACCAGAATCAGCATCCACTGCTCGGAAAGCTAAACCACAGCGTCGCAGCATATTGCTGTATGCTATGTACATATCTTGGTAAGTTTTTCTAAAGCTTTCTTCATCAGCACTGAAAGAGTAGCCATCCTTCATAATAAATTCGCGTCCGCGCATTAAACCGAAGCGGGGACGAATTTCATCGCGGAATTTAGTTTGAATTTGGTAGAGATGCAGCGGTAATTGGCGGTAAGAGCGAATCATATCACGAGCGATCGCTGTAATTATTTCCTCGTGAGTTGGACCTAGTGCCAATTGTTCGTCTTTGCGATCGATCAGGGAAAACATGATTCCCTCAGCTTTAGTATAAGTATCCCACCGACCAGATTCGCGCCATAATTCAGCCGGTTGTAATTGCGGTAGCAAACATTCTTGTGCGTTTGTGGCGTTCATTTCTTCACGCACAATCTGAGATACTTTTTGTAAAACACGCCACATCAAGGGGAGATACGCATAGAGACCTCGACCGATGCGACGAATATAACCTGCACGGACTAGTAATTTATGGCTGGGAATCTCGGCATCTGCTGGATCATCCCGGAGTGTAACGAATAACATTTGTGACAGTCGCATCGTGTGTCCTTTTCCAGATTCGATAATTTCTATCTCAGTTAAAGTCTATTGAAGTATCAACTATGAAGTATAAAGTGTAAAGTCTTAAACTTTCTGCTTCAATTTTTTCTTTTAGGAATTTCTAATCCTTTTCTTGTTTGTCTCAATTCCCAGTCCCCAATCCAGGAGAAAACCGCTTTGTCAGATGTAATTTATCAAGCACAACCACCCTTAGAATTCATTCCCCCAGCGTTTAACCCGTTGGTTTTGAAATTTCTCCATCTGTTTTTACCCAGTTGGATGCATTGGAAAACGGCGATCGCTGATGTTGAGGCAGACAAAGTAGAGATTTTGGTGGATCTCTATCGCCAATTTCAAGATGGTAAAATCCGTTTTATGTTGGCGTTTCGTCATCCGAAAACCGACGATCCATTTTGTTTAGCTTATTTGATGAAGCAACTCGTGCCAAAGGTAGCACGTTACCAGGGTACAATACTAGAGTCGCCGATTCATGCTCATTTTATCTATGATCGCGGTATTCCTTTGTGGGCTGGTTCCTACGTCGGTTGGATCGCTTCTAATTTGGGTGCGACGCCAATTCAACGGGGTAAAGCTGATTGGACGGGTTTGCGATCGGCTCGTGAGTTGTTTGTGAATGGAAAATTCCCGATGGCGGCGGCGCCAGAAGGTGCTACTAATGGTTTGAGTGAGTTTATCAGTCCATTAGAACCAGGAATCGCGCAATTAAGCTTTTGGTGCGCGGAAGATTTGCACAAAGCAGAACGCTCTGAACAAGTTTTAATTGTACCAGTTGGAATTAAATATAGTTATGTCGAAGCGCCTTGGGATGCGATCGCTCATCTTTTAAGTGAATTAGAAGCAGCTAGCGGTTTATCTGTGCAACAAAGTAATGCTAACTTTGAGTCGCTTTATCCCAGGTTGTTAAATGTGGCTGAACATTTAATGTCCTTGATGGAAAAGTTTTACACGCGGTTTTATCATCAAAAGCTGCCAGAAATCAACATTGCAGAAGCACACGATAGAAATGAAGCGTTAGCAGATCGACTGCAAGCGATGTTAAACATAATTCTACAAGTCCCAGAGCAATATTTTGACTTGCAGCCCAAAGGAAATTTAACCGATCGCTGTCGTCGAGTAGAGCAAGCGGGATGGAATTATATATTTAGAGAAGAATTTAAAGATGTGAAAACGCTGTGTGCTGTAGAAAAAGGTTTAGGCGATCGTATTGCCGAAGAAGCAAATTTGCGAATGTGGCACATGCGATTAGTAGAAAGCTTCGTTGCAGTTACAGTTAAATACATTCAAGAAAAACCGACAGCAGAAAGGTTTGCAGAAACAACCTTACTTTTATCAGATATGGTAGCACGAATTGAAGGCAAAAATCCTTTCAATCGTCCGCAATTAGGTAAGCAACAAGCAAGAATTACTATCGGTGAACCGATATCGGTTTCTGAACGCTATTCAATATACAAAGGGAGTCGTCAAGGTGCGAGACAATCAGTTGCTGACTTAACAAAAGATTTGCAACAAGCGATGGAAAATTTAATTTAGTAGTAAGCGCTTCAGCGCTTAAACCACTATCCTAAGACAATTCTCCAAAGCGATCGCGATAACGTTGTAACAAAGCTTGCATTTCTGCTGCTTGTTGTGCAACTTCTTCAGGAGTGGGGAATCTGTTTCCTTGTTCGTCAAACCAGTATAACCACTCACGCTGCCATCCTTCATGGATACCTTGACCTCTACCAATTCCCAATTTTATTTCTGGCATCCACACTGGTTCACCAGAACAAAGCAAATATACGCCATTTTCTAAGCGATAAACCTCAAAAGGTTGATGCTTGTCACGCTGATAATATTCCGGGTTGTAAATCACATAATACAACACGCCCAGCCGAGCATAAGCGTTAATTTTCTCTTCGTATTCTTTCCCGTAGGTTTGAGAAACAAGTTCTAACACCAAAATGGGAGCAATATTATTTTCTTCTAACAAAACGTAACTTAAACGTCCCTTGGGATCATTTTTGCGACGCGGTACTCCTAAACTTAAGAAACCATCGGGAACTATTGGAGTTCGTCGAATTTGACCTGTGCGGTCATAGATTCCCATATCAACACCAAAAAACCAGTCCCATCGGTCTTGCCAAATGAAAGCTAAAATGGCTTTTAACAAATTGGGAATCAGGTTTTGTAGTTCATTATCCACAGGGGTATCGTCCGAGCAAGGTAACTCTTCTGAGGAGGGTAAATACTCAGGCGTATTGTATAGCATGACGAGTCATTTATTTTAGATTGATTATATTGCCATCGAAATCATTTTTTGAACGCAGAGGAACGCAAAGGTTTCGCTAAGGTTCGCAGAGTTATTTATATATGTATGGTAAGGATGCGAGTGAAGATAAATACATCATCCGGGAAAAACCTTAGATAAATCAAGAGTTAAATCAGGAAGAGAAGGCAAATTAATTGATTCATTTGGCAGAGAAATAAATTTCCGGCGATAACCGAATTTATCTGATAAATTTTGATAAGGTTCGCTGTAAGATTCCAGGTAATTATCTACTAAATTAAATATCCAATAATCAGAAATACCCGCTTCAGCATAAAGTGATAATTTCACCTCTTGGTCATATTTTAAAGAGGAATCAGCAATCTCAATTAAAAGTAATATATCAGCCGGACTGGGATGAGCAGAAAGGTAGTTATCATTGACATTACGAACAATGGTTAAATCTGGTTCAGGTTGGCTGCTGTATGGTATAATAATAGGCTGTTGTCCTCGCACTAAAGCGCGGTCTACCAAAAGCTTAATTAACTCCCTAAACAAAAGTGTCTCACAAACTGCGTGCGGCTTACCTTTAGCTACCATTGGGATTATTTCTCCTCTAATTAGCTCAAATCGGTCGTCTTCTTTAAAAAATCCGAGTTCTGCCAAACGTTCATATTCATTTATCGTAAAGCGTTTAGCGGTGATAGTCATAACAGTTAGAGGTGTGTAGAACTACTTTTATTTTAATGGTTGCAAGTTGAGAGGAATGCGTTCTAAAAAGCCAGAACCAAATACTTTGTCTACTTCTAAATACTCAAGATGAATATAACCGATGTGACAGTGACAAGTTTGGTTGTGGTATATTCATTAGACACGCGAAAGTGTAAAAAAATGTAGAGACGTAGCACTGCTACGTCTCTAGGGGTTCTGGATAACGCATATTTAAATTCGGTCGATGTCTATTTGATGAAAAGTTTCCTACTCAGAATTAACATTCATCGCTTTTGCAGGTGAAGTGATTTTCCAACAGAGACGCGATCGCTTCGGGGCGCACTTTGTTATATTGTTTCTTCCCAACCTGTAAAATACAGTTGGGGGCACTGCTACAACGTTTTTGGCAGCTGGTATGCTCGATTGTAACTCGATCTAATAGACCGCGATCGCATAAAGTCTGTTCTAATTCTGATAACAAACCTTTACCACCACGCTTCAAGCAACCGGATTTTTGACATATCATAATCCGTGCTTTTTGCTCAGGTGCATTTTGCTTTGGGCAAACACCACTTCGAGATACACCATCAGCCTTCAGTTTAAGTTCGCCTGTCAGCTTATTTAACTTACGAACACCAACAACGCGAATTTTATCACCTGCTACTAAAGATACACTAATAGAGGTACGCAATTCTTTAGGAATTTTAATTTCTACTTCTTCAGAGGAAACTACTAAGCGCAAATATTTCGGCTTTCTTGGTTTATCACCAATAAAACTTAGTAATTCTCCTTCCAAATTAAATTCCGATATCGTCAGATATTTGTCGCTCATTTTCGATTTTCGATTTTCGATTACAAAAAATCCTCTCCTCCTGTGCTTCCTAACACGACTGCTAGGAATGCACTTCTTTGAGGCTCTGCCTGGTCTGGAGGAGGCAGAGCCTGCAGATAAGCATTACCACAGGTAACGAGAAACATTGTACAGACGCTCCGGTTCCTCGCGTCTCTGTTTTCACGCAAGCCGTTTCGCTTCAAAAGTTTTTGGTAATTTTAGCGGTTCTGGCAAGTCGGAAAATTCTAATTCCCAGCCGTTAGCTAAAGTAAAAATCATTCCCTCGGCTCCGGCAGTTTGCTTAACAACTTCTTCTTCTAAGTCTTTTTTAGGAACGTAGGCAATTAAATTTCCCGCATCATTCATCCGTAGCATTACTTTCATGTAGTTTCCTCAACAGCTTCTAATTCTTTTTTACGACAGCCTACGATGAATCCTGTTTCCATAAAATGCACCGCATAGATATAAGAATTTTGTAAAAAAGTACCGATACTAGCGATGTAGCCAATATCTCCCTTTTTCGCTAAAACTACCCCGATTTCTTGACTGGGAAACGTGCCATCATTTTTGATTAACTTGCGAAGTCGGACTTTTTGACCGATTTCAAAAGCTGGTGGCAAATCTAGTTCTAATTCATCCGGCTGCATGAGAATACCTCTGTTCTTCCACCAAATTTAAAAGTTCTTGTGTAGTCAAGCTGCGTTTTTTCTGCACGGACTGCCGTCGTACTGCATCCAAGACAGATTTTGTTTCTTCTGAGTTTAGGCTAATACCGTGCTGCTGAAGTAAATTAGATACCAAATGACCACCCGAATGCTTACCTAAAACCAAACGTCGCTCCCAGCCTACTTCTTCGGGGGCAAATGGTTCGTAGGTCATGGGGTTTTGTAGGACACCGTGAGCATGAATACCAGATTCATGAGCAAAGGTGTTGTCACCGACGATCGCTTTCCAAGGAGGTACACTAGAACCTGATGCTGAAGCCACAAGTCGGGAAAGTTCCAATAAACGACGAGTATCAATGCCCACATCAACATTGTGGATGCGCTTCATTGCCATGACAACTTCTTCTAAAGCTGCATTTCCGGCTCTTTCGCCTAATCCGTTGACTGTGGTATTTACTGATAATGCACCAGCTTTGATACCTGCTAAGGCGTTAGCAGTCGCTAAACCAAAATCATTGTGAGTGTGAACTTCCACGGGAATCATCAAAGCATTCACCAATCGCTTTACTTTGGTGAAAGTTCCGAATGGTTCGAGAACCCCGACGGTATCGCAGAAGCGAAACCGAGAGGCGCCCCATTCTTGGGCATAAAGTGCTACATCTAAAAGAAAGTTGTCATCGGCTCTAGATGAATCTTCACCTCCAACTGCAACCCAAAGACCTTTATCAACAGCGAAGCTAATAGAATCTCTCAATTGTTGCAAAGTTACGCGCCATTGACCGTGAAATTTTGCGGCAATTTGAATTCCAGAGACAGGAATACAAATATGCACTCGTTGCAAACCGCACGCTATAGAAGCTTGAATATCTGAGATAACAGCCCGATTCCAGCCTAATAGTTTGGCTTGCAAACCCATATTAGTAATTATAGATATGGCGCGTATTTCTTCCTCGCCCATCGCCGGAATTCCCACTTCTAATTCCTGAACACCCATTGCATCCAAAAATTTGGCGATCGCTACTTTCTCTTCTAAATTGAAGGCAACACCAGCCGCTTGCTCACCGTCACGCAGCGTCGTGTCATTAATGATGACTTGATTCATATCTAAATATCCTCTTAGGAAATCTTCCTAATACCCTTTGTTGATTGCGGTGCTACTTTTCAAAGAATTCCTGGTAATGGCAGTTTATGCTCGACGGTAAATGCTGAAAAATATCACATTTCATATTTTTTCATTATTAACCGAATACCAACAGCACATCTGTATGAGATACAACGAAAAAAGGGTATAAATTACAAATTATTTATTTGCGTAGGATACTTTATTTGTTCTAGCAGCAGGTAGCTAATACAGCTTCTAACAACAGCCGGACAAATTCAATGCTAATTCTAGCTAAGAAAGTGAAAATCATCGCCAAATACTCATGTATTTCCAAAAAATTGGCATTTAGGGTAGACAATTCATCGCGCCATAAGCTAAAGAGCGAAAGTTTCCTAAATTTGGTTTTCCAGCCAATCAAAAATCCGTTCTAACTGCTCTAGGTCTACTAAACCATATTGCCAAAGAAGCATCGGTAAGGGACCTCTATCTAATTCCCGATGTCGCAGTGCCACAGCGATATCGGCAGTCGTAAGCGAAAGTTCTTGATGCAAAAAATTGATAAATTTTGTATCGCGGCGAGCTACGATCATCGAAAATTCAACTCCTTCACCGAATAAAGAATTAAAAATTTGAAATTAAAAGTCAAGTTTGATAATTTCACCTTTTTAATCACTGGGATATGTGGAAAAATGTTCATTTTTAACAGATTGGATAACAGCGAAATGTATGCTATTTTCTGCTAAAATTGTCCGGATACTCAGTAATTATCGCTGTAATTCCAGCAACGCTCTAACCAGTGAACTAACTCGTGACGTGAAGCAACAAATTGCATCACGATACTACGGACAAGAATCGCGGTTATACAACTATTAACCTGTACCCGCAACGAACCATCAGCCGGACAAGAACTCTTAATCATTAACTCTTGTAAACGGTGATGAATTCGCCAGCGATCGCACAAAGGAATTTGCAAAACTTGATCGCCTAAAGCATCGGAATTACTACAAGATGGCATAATTGGGGATTGGGGATTGGGGATTGGGGACAGGGGAGACAAGGGAGATAAGGGGGATAGGGGGGATAGGGGGGATAAGGGGGACAGGGGGACAGGGGGACAGAAGAGAGAATATTGACTATTGACTCCT
>JBPCQW010000262.1:0-12238 GCA_050997715.1 Hassallia sp. | reverse complement strand
CTATATGTACTTGCCATTTAAGGTTATAAAAATCAATTTTTGTCTGATATTCCCATTCTATTTTGGATTTTTTATTGTCATCATTATAATTATAAATTTTATCTTTTCCATCAAATATACTAATTTTATATTCAGTTAAGTCTTCTTTATTTAAAAAAATACCAAGTAAAGATTTAATCCTAAATCTGCCCAGTATAAATCCCTCAAATTTTTCTTTTTTATATAAAGGTATATAAACTAAAAGCTTCTTATCCCGTTCCACTGAATTGATAGACTGAGCAACAGTTATTTTTCGGCTTTTGCGGGCAAGCTCTAAAGCAAATCGTCTTTGCTTATCAAAGCTTATATTTAAGTTTTGATCTGCTTCATTACCTGCTATAGGGACAATTCAACGCACGTTATATGACGAATCTATCCACTCTATTGCTTGTACACCTCCGTAGTCTCTAAGGAAATATCTTGCATCTACTTCCCACTCTTGCTTAGGTGTCTGAGCGCGAACTTGCCAACGTTTGGCCATCCGACCCAGTGATTGGACACGAGATTCTAACTGTGCTGTAATTCTATTTTTGATGGCAGATGATTGCTGTTCAATCAATTGTTTAATTTGCTCTTGTTCTTTAAAACATAATCCCTGCCAAAGTAAAAAAGTTCCAAGTGAAGTACCAAGCGCAATTATTAGAGGTAATTTTACTAACTTAGCTTGTGTAAACAGTGTTATCCATAAATAATATCTATTTTGCTTTGTCACTTGTTTATCTTTATATTCATAAATAACTGGGCACGTTCAAACTTAATTATGTCCGCCGCGAAAATTTGCGGCAGACGCATTATATTAACGCCTACTTATTTATATAAAGTCTCATATTATTGAGCTAATTAGATATCGTATAATTGCGGAAAGTTCATAAATAATTAATAGTAAATACTGATTTATATTTACAAAAATTAAAAGATTACTACTAAGCCAGCGTATACTTTAATCACAAAAACAATTAAGTAATATTACGCAAACAACATCGCGATTGAAATTTGTAGTGAGCGCTTCATCGCTCAAAATATTACTCTTCGTGCCTATTACGAACAAAATATTCTACTCGTTGGCAACCAAGCCTTCTTAGGCTCTGCCCATAAGTGCCCATAAATCAACCTCTTGGAGGCAGAGCCGAAGAAGGCTGCATTCCTTGCCAGAGACAAGGAACAAGATGTGAACGTCTCTACATAAGCGAGTATTGCACTTTAATCAGCAAGCTGCTGATACCTTTGCTGAATATCCTCAATCGTAAACACCGCTTCAAACTTCAACCCCACCGACTGATAAAACTCAGCACCACCCTGTAAGCGGTCTATCAGTGAAATTACTAAATTAACGGTATAACCTGCATCTCTAAGTCGTTCCACTGCTTTCATCGCCGATCGCCCTGTAGTCACGACATCTTCCAAAACCACCACTGTTGCATTCTCTGGCAAAGTGGGACCTTCAATATATGCTTTTGTGCCGTGTCCTTTAGCTTCTTTTCTAATAATTAAAGCGGGTATTGGTCGATTTTCATACGCAGAAACCACACTGACGGCTGTGACAATTGGATCTGCGCCTAATGTCAAGCCCGCGACAGCTTGCGTATTTTCCGGTAGTCGGGATAAAAGAATCCGACCAATAGCCAAAGCACCTTGGGGATTAAGTGTTACCTGCTTACCATTGATGTAATAAGAACTCGCTTGCCCAGAAGAAAGTATAAAATCACCTTCTTGATAAGCAAGTCGGCAAAATAAATCTAGCAACTTTTGGTGCAGAAGATTCACATCGGCAGTAGATGCCCAAAAATCAGACGGGGAAAGGTTTTCAGCTTGATAATTCATCACAAAACATTAAAAGTTGTGCTACACCAAAGGTTGAACTCATCAAAGTTCTGAAATTAAGCATAAGTTAAGATTCGCCCATCATATTGAGGAGTAATAAATATGGGTATAAAATTTAAAGCTATTAGCGGTTTATTAGTGCTGCTAGCTGCGAGTATTAGCGTCCCAGCTTTTGCCGATGACAAGGGGACAACTAATTATGAAACACCGAATGAAGTATTTGATCGAGCTTTCTTTAAAAACGATCGCAATTTCTACGGCAACAACACTATTAGACGGCAAATAGACTGGCTGGTTGGATCGGGTTCATTATTGCGTAACTCCTTTCCGGAAAGCGAAATAGCGCGTGATGCTGAGTTGGTTAACGTTGTCTATCGCGACATTCTCAATCAGCAAGTTGGCAACGATCCGTATATTCGCACGCCAGATTTACCCAATCCTTATAATACATCTTTAATGATGTCTCCTCGCTTAAACTCCAACAAGCTCAAAACCGGCACTGAATTTAGGTTTGATACTGTACCACCTCGGTAAAATACCGCTACGCTAAATCAATAGTCATTCGTGATGAACTAATGACTATTGAGCAATAACAAAATTTTTCATGTTTTGATGCGCCCTACTGGAATCGAACCAGTCTGAAAGCGAATTATGAGCTCGCTGCCTCCCCAATCGGCCAAAGGCGCTTATTTAGGTTTGGGATTGCTATGAGTTGTTACTTCAACCCTATTGCTAATTTTAGCTTTAGCTACCAATTTACCTACATGATTATAGCATGAGTTTACAGACTCTGAACACTCTACAATAGTTTAGCAGATTTTATACTACATAATTTGACACAGAAATAGGGGAGACTAATATTGATTAAGTCTTTTATAAATTGAAGTACACAGCTTCAATACTTTTAGATAAATAGACCGGCAATATAGCGGCAATAGCTTCGAGAGCGATGAAATTAAATTCCACTGTACTTCTGACGTTGATTTTATTAACCCTAATGTTGGGAGCAGGTTCTGTAAGCGCGTTTTGGGGCTTTACTTTGGGGAGTTCCGCACTTAAGGGTGTGACAACCCCAGATGGTCGTCCCACAACCAAATTCGCCAGCAGTAAGGCAAACAGCGCCCAACATCAAGCGGTAACATTATTAAGAGAGGAAGAAATCCTCAAAATTGTTAAGTCCCGGATTGAGGGTAAGAGCAAGGCTGCTAAAGCTAAAAAGTCTGATGACGAGGACGAAGAAAATACCAGCAAGCCAAAACCTCAGGAAACGCCGACTGAAGTCGCAGAAAAACCCCAAGCAGGATTTCCTATCGCTGCTGAAAGCCAGAAAGTAACAATTTCTGTACAATCTGCTCGCTACTCTGGCGGTGATTTGCTACTTCGCGTGAAAATGCAGAATAAAGGTGCCGATTCTGTGCGCTTTTTATACAGTTTTTTGGATGTCACTGATGACAAAGGACGAACCTTAAGCGCCAGTACCGAAGGCTTGCCAGCAGAATTGCCTGCAAATGGACCGACATTTTCTGGTACAGTGAGTATTCCTACGCCTTTGCTTGACGACGTGAAGCGTATCTCACTTGCTTTAACTGATTATCCCGATCAAAAATTGAAACTGGAAGTGCCAAATATTCCTGTGGAGAGATAGGGACTGGGGAGACAAGGAGACAAGGAGACAAGAGGATATAGTTAATTCAAAGTTGTTTTTTTGAATTGTTTTCTTCCTAGTCCGTAATCCCCAATCCCCAGTTTGGTCGTAAACAATCAACAACTAAGCACTAAAAATCCCTAATCTCAAGATTATCTTTCATAGGAGCGTCAGTTGTACACGGGCTTTGGCGGTGATTGGTTTTCCTAGTTTAAGTTTGACAGATGTGGGGCTGCGATTGTTGTCAGTGCTGCTGCTGATAGCTATCAATGCTTTTTTTGTAACAGCCGAGTTTTCGATAGTGACAGTGAGACGATCGCGCATTCATCAGTTAGTTGAAGCTGGTGACATTCAGGCGATCGCTGTGGAAATCTTACAACGTAGTATAGATAGACTGCTATCTACAACTCAGTTAGGCATTACTTTGTCTAGCTTGGCGTTGGGGTGGATTGGCGAAAGTACAATTGTCGGGTTAGTAGGTTCATGGCTGGAATCATTGCCTTTACCTATGGGGACGAGTTTCTTTATCGCTCATTCACTATCAATCCCCATCGCTTTTTTCTTGATAGCTTATCTACAAATTATTTTAGGGGAACTATGTCCCAAATCGATCGCCATGCTGTACTCAGAACAGCTGGCACGGTTTTTGGGACCTTCAGTAAAAGCGATCGTCCGATTTTTCAGCCCCTTTATCTGGATTCTCAACCAATCAACTCGCGCTATCATGCGATTATTTGGCATTCAGTATACAGGACAAAGGTGGCTACCACCTGTTACCTCAAAAGAACTGCAACTGATTATCTCCACAGAACGAGAATCTACTGGTTTGCAGCTTTCAGAGCGAGAATTGCTTAATAACGTTTTTGAGTTTGGTGATGTGACAGCGCAAGCTGTGATGGTTCCCCGCACTAGCATTATAGCCCTGCCCAAAGATGCCACCTTCGACAGATTGCTTACTGTAATGGTAGCGACTGGTCACTCTCGCTATCCTGTCATCGGAGAATCTTTAGACGATATTCGCGGGATTATTTATTTTAAAGATTTGGCACAACCTTTAGCTATTAACAAGCTGACATTACAGACACATATCCAGCCTTGGATGCGTCCTGCGCGCTTTGTCCCAGAACATATGGCATTAAGTGAATTATTGCCTCGGATGCAGCAAGAGAAACCAGCAATGGCGATCGTCGTAAATGAATTTGGCGGTACTGTGGGACTAGTAACCATTCAAGATGTCATTGCCGAAATTATCGGCGACGCAGGGGAAGCCGAAAGTAGCGACGACTTGTTAATCAAGATGTTAGATGAACAGACATATTTGGTGCAAGCGCAAATCAACTTAGAAGACTTTAACGAAGTCTTGCACCTCAATTTGCCTTTAACTAAAAAATATCAGACATTGGGTGGCTTTGTCCTGTACCAATTGCAGAAAATTCCTTCTATGGGGGAAACCTTCAATTATGACAATCTAGAGTTTACTGTAATTTCAGTCACCGGACCACGCCTGCACCAAATCCAGGTGCGACGCCTTGAAGAGGAGGGGGAGAGGGGGGGATAGGGGGAGGGGGGACAAGGGAGACATCTTTTCCCCACTCCCCCACTCTTGTAGACGCGATAACCTGTGTCTCTACTCCCCCACTCCCCTACTAAACATACGCGACTGGATCGACGATTCCCAATTCGGCAAAAGCCGCTAGACGCAAGCTGCAAGAATCGCACACTCCGCAAGCTTTCTCACCACCGGCGTAGCAAGACCAAGTTAATTCCCACGGTACGCCCAATTTATTGCCAAGTTGGATAATTTCGGTTTTTTTTAGGTTAATTAGGGGCGATTCAATCGTAATTGCTTGTCCAAGACGCCCTTGTTTTGTTCCTAAACGAAAGACTTCTTGCATCGCTTGGATATAATCGGGGCGACAATCAGGATATCCAGAATAATCTAAAGCGTTAACGCCAATGTAAACGCGATCGCCACCGATAATTTCCGCGTAGGCGAGGGCAAAGCTTAAAAATATTGTATTGCGAGCCGGAACATAAGTCACTGGAATATCTTCCGACATTTGAGCGAGCGATCGCTCTTGGGGTAGATCAATCGCGTCGTCTGTAAGTGCCGAACCTCCCCATTGCCGTAAGTCAAATTTTACCACTTGATGTTGTACCACCCCAGCTTGTTGAGCTACTAACAGCGCTGACTCTAACTCTCGCCGATGTCGCTGCTGGTAATCAAACGATATGGCGTGACATTCACAACCATCAGCTTTAGCTTGGTAGAGAATTGTGGAAGAATCTAATCCTCCGGACAACAGAATTACAGCTTTCATCTCGGTTTTAATTTTTGATTTGATTTGTCAACATGCCACAAACAGAGGTTGCAGAGTGTCTTTAGCGTGTTCTATACCGGACAAGAGAGTGGCAAGCTGCCCCTAAATAAGGGAATTGCATCAATCGAAGCCAAAACGTGGCACGATGACTTAAATAAGCCGCTCTGGGTTTCTACCGGATTTTAAAGATTATTCAATGAAAATAATTTAAGTGTATAAGCGATCGCAATTTCAAATGAAACTCTTCTTCTTGAAAACGCTCTCAGTAGTATATTTTTCGGTTATTGTAATTTTACTGACAAAAAACTTATGAATTTTAACTTGTGTTAAATGAATATTGATTCCTGTAAGTAATTGTCTAAAAGCAGAGCGAGAAACGAACCCCTATTTATTACTGAATTTTTAAAGTTAATAAAAAGACATATTATATTTTGTGTAAAGCCCAAAAAAACTAATTGCTCAAAACTAAATATACAAAACAAACTTAGATTGCGGGAACTCACAACAAACTTTGAAATTCTTCATAAATAGAACCTCTATGTTACCATCTTGATGGTTTTAGACGGTTCGTGACTAGCAATTAAGTATAAACGCCAACGCTCGAAGCGTCTTTAGATTTGGTGGTTGAGGAGAAAATAGTAGTGCAAAATAGCATGTCAGTGGCAGAACCGAATCCATATATACAACGAAATCAGCCACGACCGATCCGCATAGGCGTGATTGGGGTGGGTAACATGGGACAACATCACACGCGTGTACTCAGTTCAATGAAAGACGTTGAACTGGTCGGGGTGTCAGATATTAATGTTGAGCGAGGGTTAGAAACCGCCAGCAAATATAAGGCGCGTTTCTTTGAAGATTACTGTGATTTGCTGCCTCATGTAGATGCAGTTTGTGTCGCCGTTCCCACCCGCTTGCATTATGCCGTCGGCATCAACTGTCTTTTGGCAGGAATTCATGTTTTGATGGAAAAGCCCATCGCTGCGAGCATTTCTGAGGCAGAATCCTTAGTTAATGCCGCTGCTGAATCTCAATGTATCCTGCAAGTAGGTCACATTGAGCGCTTTAGTCCAGCTTTCCAAGAATTGAGCAAAGTGCTGAAAACAGAGGAAGTGCTGGCTCTAGAAGCTCACCGCATGAATCCTTACTCAGACCGGGCAAACGATGTGTCTGTTGTGCTGGATCTGATGATCCACGACATTGACCTACTTTTAGAATTAGCCGCATCCCCGGTAGTGAAGTTGACGGCTAGTGGTAGTCGTGCCCAAGACTCTGGCTATTTAGATTATGTCACAGCTACCTTGGGGTTTGCTAATGGCATTGTGGCTACTGTCACAGCCAGCAAAGTCACTCACCGTAAAATTCGCCGCATTTCTGCTCATTGCAAAAACTCGTTTACGGAAGCAGATTTTCTTAAAAATGAAATTTTAATTCATCGCCACAGTACTGCCAATTCAATGATGGATCATCGGCAAGTGTTTTACAAGCAGGATGGTTTAATAGAACAAGTCTACACCAGTAATATTGATAAGCTGGGGGCAGAATTAGAGCATTTTGTCAACTGTGTACATGGTGGCAATCAACCTTCAGTTGGTGGCGAACAAGCCCTAAAAGCTCTCAGATTGGCAAGTTTAATTGAACAAATGGCTTTGGAAGATAAGGTTTGGAACCCATTAGAGTGGCAATCTGAGCATTTAGTGCAATCATTGTCCTCTACAGTTTAAAAGGTAAAAGGTAGAAGGTAGAAGGTAGAAGGTAGAAAGAGCTTTTACCTTTTACTTTTTTTACATTTCGTGTTATTGAAACAAGAACTGCAAATTTTATTCTCACAAAATCAAAATCTTTAAACTCTGACAAAATTAAATTATTAATTATTAAGAAATATTAAGTTTAATTGCTAAATTAAACTGCTGTAGTAATTCGAGGAATCGACTTCATGGGAGATTGGATCAAAAATACGATTGAATCCCTAGGCTACTTGGGAATCGCGGCGCTGATGTTTGTGGAGAATCTCTTTCCCCCGATCCCTTCAGAACTAATCATGCCACTGGCGGGATATAGTGCGAATCTACCAGGAGCAAAACTCAATGTTCTTGGCGTATTTTTTGCTGGGCTATGTGGTTCTGTATTGGGAGCATTAGTTTGGTACTACCCAGGCAAATTTTTGGGCGAAGAGCGTTTGAAAGCTTTGGCTGACAAGTATGGCAAGTGGATAACAGTATCTAGCAAAGATATCACTAAAGCAAAACGCTGGTTTGATCGCCAGGGTAGCAAAGCTGTGTTGATTGGTCGCCTTGTACCGGGAGTCCGCACATTAATTTCTGTGCCCGCAGGAATTAGCAATATGCCGTTGTTGCCTTTCCTATTTTACACAACTTTGGGTAGCGCTGCTTGGGTAGGTTTGCTAACATACTCTGGATACGTGTTGGGTAGTCAGTACGAAGTTGTGGACAAGTACCTTGCGCCTGTATCTAAAATCGTGCTTGGGTGTCTTGCTCTGGCATTTATTTTTTGGGTAGTCAAGCGCAAGCGAAAAAGCAGGAGAAAATGACAACAAGAGCGCTAATTGTGTAATAGCAAGCGTGAAGAGTGCCAAAAATTCGCCTACACTATCCTAGATAATGCTAACTTCCTTAACGCTTTAAGTAATTCTTGGCGTGTTTCTGGCTACACCAAACGCAACCAAAAGTTTCTGCTTGACGCATTTTTGTAAGATGAGCATGATAACTTTTAAAGCTAAGTAAAGACTAGGAGCTTTCATGACAGACCAACCAAACGCCGCTACTCCAATGAATGCCGCTGCTATCCCCATGAATAGAGTGTCGGCATCTACCCCGCTAAATGCTGCTAATAATGTTCCCAAGCCTGGTATGGGTATGGTTACAGGAAAAGCGATTCTTAGCGTTGATTTAGGTAGAACTTCCACCAAGACTTGTGTAAGCCGCGAACCGAACAATGTGATGTTCGTACCCGCTAACGTCAAGCAAATGACTATGGAACAAGTGCGTGGAGGCGTTTTTGAGGCACGCGCTACTGACCCCTTAATGGATTTGTGGCTGGAGTATCAAGGCAATGGCTATGCTGTTGGTCAATTAGCAGCAGATTTTGGGGCAAATTTAGGAGTCGGTCAATCTAAGGTTGAAGATGCGCTGGTAAAAGTATTGGCTTGTGCCGGCTACTTCAAGCTGAAAGATGAAATTTCAGTTATTCTCGGTCTGCCTTTTCTTTCTTTAGAGCAATTTGAAAGGGAAAAAGCACAACTGCTCAGTCAGGTAGGTGGTCCCCATGTGATGAACTTCCGAGGGGAATCTGTGAACCTGAATGTTAGCAAGGTTTGGGTAATGCCAGAAGGCTATGGCAGCCTTTTATGGTGTGAAGCTCAACCGAAAAAAGGACCCGGAGTTCCCGATTTTACAAAAGTTTCGGTGGCGATCGTCGATATCGGACATCAAACTATCGATTGTTTAATGGTGGATAACTTCCGTTTCGCTCGCGGTGCTTCTAAGAGCGAAGACTTTGCGATGAGCCAGTTTTATGAATTGGTTGCCAAAGAGATTGAAGGGGCAGATAGTCAGTCTCTAGCGTTAATTTCGGCTGTAAACAAGCCCAAAGGCGATCGCTTTTATCGTCCTAGAGGTTCTAGCAAGCCTACGAATCTCGATGATTTTCTCCCCAACCTGACAGAGCAGTTTTCTCGTCAGATATGCGATCGCGTGCTAGCATGGCTGCCAGAACGCGTCACTGATGTGATTCTCACTGGGGGTGGTGGTGAGTTCTTCTGGGAAGATATGCAACGGCTGCTCAAAGAAGCGAAGATTAATGCCCACCTAGCTGCTCCCTCTCGCCAAGCGAACGCTTTGGGGCAGTATATTTATGGAGAAGCACAGATATCTTCCAGTCGCTCCGCTAGGGCTTAAAACTGATGTTCCAATGGTCAAAAAAGGTAGTAAGATCGGTTACGTTCGATCCAGGGGTCGCTGATGAAAGCTTGTTGGCGCTTGTAGATAGCCATTTGGAAAAAGACCCAGAGAAGACTTTCAGCGACCTCTGTAAAGAAGCCTTATGGCAATCTTTATGTGTACCGGAATCTGTACGACCATCACCAACAACGCCAGCAACTTTATCCACAGCGCCAGTATTTGAAGAACAACAAATCGCTGAACTGCAACGTCAAGTGGCTGACCTTGAGGAACGTTTTTTTGCTAAGGAATCTAATCGTTTGGAGGTTATGGAACGCCAGCTTTTGCAACTTAGTCAACAAGTTGCACAACTGGCAATCATGGTGAATGAACGACCAATCATTCAACTTCAAACCCAAGCAACATCAGCACCACAAGAGGTGGTAAATCATAGTAGTTATACTGTTGCTGCAACTCCTCCTCAAGATGTTGACCCTGTAATCAGCCGCCTAAGTCAGTATCTTGATGATTTCTAAAGATAACTCAGGGTGTTAAGCAGAAAATGTTCTTAATAAACATCCTTAATAGTCATGACTATTAAGGATTGTTAATTTTTTTAGATAAAATTTATAGTTTTTGAATTCAGCGTTGCTTCCCTACAAGGGTATTACACTTAGTTGGTTTTTATACGAACTTTTAATGAATGTCTGACGACAAGCGACTTTTTTAACTTTCAGAATCAACTATGCCTTGGGGATATATGTTTATATGGGAATGATTTATAGATTTTAATAACCTTTGCCAATTGAAAATAATTTCATTTGCGTCATGCTTTGAATTTTGCTGAAACCCAAGTAATACTTCAACTTGTTTTGTATATTCTGCCTCTGTTGTGTATTGTTGTGCAAGTTGAGATAACAGATTTTTTAAAGTAGCCCAAGCAGAACTTACTCTAATTATTTCTATCAGCGAATGTCCTTCATGAACTACTATTACAAGTTCGTAATTATCTTTTTTATCATCTGAACACATAGACCTCCATTGGCTCTGTTTGAGCCTAACCATAGGTTCGCTAGAGCTTATAGTTTTTATTTCAGAGTACAATTTTTTACGTTTATAGTCTGTGCAAATAAAATCATATCCTAGAGCTAACAAATCATCTTGCTTCTGTGCGTTGTAGCCCAAACGTTCATAAAGTTTTTGAGCTTCATCTTCTCCCCATTTACCCCAATCGTGTATGTTAGAACCTGTACCATCAGGGGAAGGTACAACATTAGAGGTAGAACCTTGAGTTGCCTCAGTTTCCCCGTTTGATGTGATATTTGGCTCGTTTTTATTTTCATCGTGTGATTGCTTATCATTGTCATAAGGAATACCCTCTATATTGCAGCCACTTTCTAATAAATAATCAATGACATCTTCAATATCATCATCTAATAATTTTAATAGTACTTGACTCGAAATTTTTCCTGTGTCTAGAGCAAGCGCATCAATCAGGTAATCACCAAGATTAATATTTTTGATGCTATTCCATTTTCGCACATAATAAATAGAGTTAGATTCTTCTTCGTAGTAATTAGGAATCGATTCTTTGTAATCTATATCCTCACAAGTAATAACTATCTTGCTTGGATTGTAAAATTGAAGATTTTCTACTCGTAACTTTATTTTGTTTTCTAATTCAGGATAACGAGAGCCATTGAGAAAGATACCTATAAAAATAGCCCTTTCTTTAATTAAATTTGGAAGACTATCATCGACTGCATCCTTGGGTAAATCAAATTGCATATCATCCCAACTAATTTTTCTGATTCCCAAAGTTGTAAGTATTTCCTCAAATTCAAAGCTATTGATATCGGAGCCAGGGAACTTCACTAAATGTGGGTTACGTTTTGGAGGTAATTCCATCGCCACATCTAAATAATATAATTGAGAAACGCTATAAAATTGCTCATTACAAGCGAGTAATTTTCCTGCCTTCATCCAGTCAATAATTATTTTTCTATCATCATCATTTAAACCTTCTCGAATACATTTGAGAAGTTGCTCGTAAATTAGATTCAATCTACTTTCTTCTTTACTCGTGTTATCATGATAACTTTCAGCGATATCATCTAATAATTTTAAACAATCCTGTAAATTAAGCTGTTGCTTTAAACCTATAAATTGTTCTATTTCATCTTGCAGATTGCAACTAGCAACAAGAAAAGTATCGCCGACAATTTTTTTCACAGGACTAGAATATATACCTTCAGAAGACGAGTGACTTTTTCCATCATTACAAGGAATAGATGCGTCATGATTTATTGAAAATTTAAATACGGAATCAACTTTTTCAGGTGTGTTGTTAATGAATACTATTGACTTTTGACCTAATTTTAAGTCATTCCAATGAAAGTTAATATATTCCCAAAACCTTTTCGCAAAATCATAATTACTGAGATATTCTCTGTGAGGGAAAAATATTATATTTTGAAATTTATAACGTTCTTGAGAGAAATTAAGACCAATGT